>CAYJDL010000241.1:0-2902 GCA_964368885.1 uncultured Desulfovibrionaceae bacterium
CCTTTTTAAGGAGTTACACTATGGGAAGTTCTGCGTATAAATTCGGAAGACAAACTATAATTGATGACAGTCTCATAACCGCAGGTATCGGGCGTGATAGAAACGGTGTTGACATTTCTCTTAATTCCCCCCACACCACCTATGCAGGGGATTTGGTCGCTTCCGGAAGTTTTGAGGTGGAAAGTGTGTCCACCATCAGCAAATATTTACTCTACGATGCAGACGGGATTCCCATTGAAGGAACCACCAGCGGCACTCGTTCCACCTATCAAACAGATTTTGGCACTGTTACCCTTACACGCACAAATACCGGCGTGACTTATTCCATAAGTACGAATAAAAACAGTGATGCTTTGAAAGCTCTTGACCATAATGACAGCTTGGAAGTGACATTCAACATTACTGCGTATGGAACAGACGGTCAATCCGAACTGCAAGAAATAAAATTCAATTTCACAGGCACTAACGATGCCCCTGTATTGACCATTGTTAAAGATTATAATGATGTCACCGTGGATGCAGACCCATATGCTCATGATAACACTGCCACTGGTAAGATAGTCATAGATGATGCCGATGCCGGTGATCACTTTATGAATCAAACCTTAACAGGTAGTGCTAAGCTTGTTCCGGATGTAGAAGCTACCGAAGCCGGCAGTGAAGATCCGTCTGAAGGCATTGTTCTTGTCATTGAAGGTAAATATGGTAACTTCACCATATTTAGTAATGGCACTTATGAATATAAGCTGGCTACTGCTGAGGACGGCGGGTCACAATACGATGCCCTTAAAGCACTTGGCAATGATGTTAAAGCTACAGAAACCTTCACCGTTACCACCACCGATAGGTTTGGTGCGTCCAACTCTAAGGATATTGCCTTTACCGTCATTGGTGATAATGATAGGCCGGAAGTAGTGCCTGCACAAATTGAGTTAGTCTATTTCGCAGCCGGTGTGGGACGTGATAAAGATGGTGATATCATTGAGGGTGAAGGAGGTTTCCCCGGCGATTCTGCACTTGAAAACGCAGAGTACAAAGCCGTACCAGCCACAACCTTTATTGCCATTTCGGACGATACAAACGATACATGGACACCGCAATTAGAGTATAATAACGAAACATATTCCGGCAGTACCATTACCATTGCCGAACTTGGCACATTTAGATTTACCGTAGCCACGGTGGATGATCAAAGAGGCTATAACGTCACCTTCACCCCCAATGCCTCTTTTGCAGAGAACGGGAAGGGGCGGCCGGAAGGCGAAGAGACCGCGTTATCTCTTCTATTCTCCGTGAAGGATAAGCTTGGTCTTGTGAGTGAGGGAGTTGGTTTAAATCTCCTTATAGAGGGCAGTAACGCAGCCCCAACCATGACTATTACTGCAAATGAAGGTTATGATTTTGATGTTGCAGTAGCTAGCGAAGAAGATGCAACGGTGCAAGGAACTTTTGCCCTTACTGATGATACAGATATTGATGAAGGTTTTATCTTATTTATTGATGGTCAACCATATAGCTTAGCGATGGCTGAGGAGCGCACCTTCATTGGTAAATACGGTGATCTTAAAATTAATGGCGTTGACGAAAGTGGCAATGTAGACTTTACGTATACAGTTGCGGAACCTAATGATATACGTGTTTCTACTCTCTCCACCCGTGACACTAAAGAAGACGTTTTCAAAATCGAATATATTGATAAACACGGTGCTACAGTCACCAAGAATTTGGAAATTGACGTCACCGGAACTAATATCGCTCCTGTGGCAAGCTTGAAGGTCACTGATAGTATCATCATTGATGCCGGTGTGGGACGTGCCAGCAACGGTGTCATTTATGAAAATGGTACAGTAGCCCAAGAAAATTTAGCCTATAAAGGAGACTTCAGTGCCAGCGGCAGCATTACTGTTGTTGATGGCGATAAGGACACTTTCACCTTTGAGCTTTTCCAGGGTAGTAATTATGTATTCACCCCGGACACTGAAACATCTTCCAAGTTTACTTATAATTTAAATAGCATGCTTGGTGATAGTGGAAACGCAGACTTTGGCGACACCGCTATTGTCTTCACTAAGACAGCAACAGGCTATAACTATACCTTCAGCATTGATAATGACGCTCCGGGTATAAAGCAGCTCGAAGAAGGTGATACTGTATCTCTTGAATTTAAATTTAGACCTATTGAATTGGGTGAAAATGGTAAAGAAGGCAACACCATATACTTGAACTTCGAAATTCAAGGCAGTAACGAAGCCCCAATCATGTCCATTAAACATGAGTCGGACTTGATTGTGTCTTTGAAAGTTGCAAGTGATTTTACTCCCGATTCCAATGACGTAAGCTTAAGTGACCCTGATGCGTTAGCATCGTTGCCAGTGGATTCTCCAATTACTGTAGCCGAGGTTGCATTAGGACAAGTAGTTTTAGTAGATGATCCAAACAATCCTACCTCCTTTATGCCCTTGATGTACGATGGTAAGCCAATTATGGGTGAATTCACAGGAGATTTTGCTGATGTTTATGTCCAAGGAAGCTATGGCAAATTGTATTTTATACTTAATCAAGATGAGTCAGTCATCAGCGAACTTAAATATATAATTGATGAAGATAGGATCGATGGCATCTCTGCCGGTGAAATTGGAACAGAGTCTTTTCATTTTGGTAGAATAAATGATGGAGAATTAGATCCAAGTAGCTTAATTGCATTCAGCTTTGATGTACACAATTATGATACTTCTATTGAAGACGATACCTCTGTCACGTCAAGCATTGCCATTGAAGACCTTGATGACAGTGCTGACCATACTTTTTCCGTCACCTATGACGGTGAAACGAAGACAGAAGGTGATAATGGTCTTGTCAGCATAGAAGGTAAATACGGCACGTTGACCATTGATAATAGCGG
>CAYJDL010000242.1:0-1808 GCA_964368885.1 uncultured Desulfovibrionaceae bacterium
AGTTCATCTGATTCTTGTTTTTTAATAAAAGTATCTAATCTCTCATTAGCATGCTTTATTAAATCTTTACTTATTGTTGGTCTTACTGATTCAAGCTCTTGTAATTTAGAACTTAATAACTGATAACCTTCTAAAGCATTCTGCTCAACTACCTTAGTTGAAGACTGAAGTAACTTAACCAATTCACTGAACATGTATCCCTCATAAACACCATTAACTAGAAAATTCCAATCCTCTGAATAACTACATAATTCTAACTCATTAAATTTACTCTAAAAAGTTTCTTTTGTTGGTATTATATCATAATTATTATAATGATCGTAAATGAATTTCATCTCATTTTCATAACCTACAAAATGTTTAGGGATAATACCATTTTCAATTAGCTTATCTATATTTTTCTCTTCTAGTACTTTACTTATCACTTGTAACTCTACCATATTTTAGTATCCTCCTCATCTTTATTCGGATTATAAGTTTTACCTTTTAGGGTTATAACTCTACAATTTTCTAAAATATATGAAGCTAAATTTTCACCTAACATATTTTCTAATTTGTAACTATTATTTCTACCTGTGATTATAGTACTTAATTGCTCATTTAATCTAAATTTAAAAGTATATATAAATAGTTTTGCTCCAATTCACTTAATTTTATTTCATCTATACCATCTAAGATTAGTAAATTGACTGTTTTTAATTGTTTTTCCAATTGTTGCATTTGCTCATCTTTTTCTGTAAATGAGTTTTTTAAATTAAATAAAAAGTCAGGAACATAAATAAATTTACAACTAACTCGCATATAGCTTATATCCCAAGTATTATTGATAAAATTTTGCATTATCTTAACAGCCCAATTTGTTTTTCCTATCTTTCTATTTGAACCATTTATAAATAAATTATTACCACTACCAATAAAATTTATAGTATCTCTATTTATAGAGGCTAAGTCAGCAAAAGCTCTATAATCTATAGTTTCACTCTCTAATTCGATTGGTTGCCCATATCTTTTAGGAATATCTGCTTTTTCAAATTCTTTATTTATATTATTAAACTTTCTACAGTATTCCTCACAGTTATCTTTGCAATTCAATCTAAATGGACATTCTTTTTCATTTTTATAATAAGGCATTTATATCATCTCCTTACATAATTAACATTTTTCTAATTTTACAATGAGAAGCATCATATAAATTTAAATGCACTTTTATTTCATTTACTTCTTCCTCATTTAAAGGTTTTTTAGACCATTCTAGCATTTCATGCTCTCTTTTTATTTCATCTAAAACAACAAAAGGTGCTCCATTTTTCCCTATAATAGCTTTTTCTAATATATCTAATGCAAATTCAGTATTCATTGAAAATATAGAATATTCTTGGCAATTAAGATTTATTGGAGTAGCGTATTTAATTAATTGTGTAATAGTTTCATTTAACTTTTCAGGTGTTGGTAATTTTCTTACTCCTAAATGTCTTTTCATATAAGCTTTAAGAAATAAATTTACCATTGGCTCTATTTTATCAGGCACTCTTTCATCAATTATTTGAAATAAAGGTCTTATTCCTTTTCCTTTATTTTTTAATTTATCTTCCAAAATTTCTCCTTTCACCCCATATTTTTCTAAATTATAAAGTTGTTTTGTTATCATTTTTGCTATTTTGTTATTATTTGTTGTATAATCTTCTATATGATTTTTTAATTTTATATCAATATATTCATTATTTATTTTTTGCTTTAAAATTGTATCTTTAGGTATTAATATTCTACCACCTTTATATCTCAATACTTTTAAATGATTTCGATTAGTT
>CAYJDL010000242.1:1818-2899 GCA_964368885.1 uncultured Desulfovibrionaceae bacterium
TATTTGACCTTGCTCATTTGTGAATTTATTCACTTCGGTTCTAATATATTTTAATTCAACTAATTTAGAAAAAGCTTTACTAATAGTATCTACTTTTCTTCCTAATAATTTTTCAAAATATAAATTACCAGCCCAACAATAATCACAATTTAATGTTAAATAAGCTATATTACAATAAAGTAATTTTTGAACATCCGTAAGCCTAGCATCATATAATACATCTAATGGAATAGTACCTTTAAACTCATTTCTTATATCTTTAATATATTTAACTTTTACTCTTTTATTTAATGTTCTAGTCATCTTAAAATCTCCTCTCTTTTAATATAACATGTTTACTTTTATTATTTTATTAATTTTTCTAAAATTTTTATTTTTTTATCCGCTTTCAGTCAATTATCAGCTTTCAGTCAATTATCAGCTTTCAGCTTCTAAGACTGTTAGAAACACTATTCGTCATTTCATTCCTCATAAGCTAATACTCATTTTTTCATTCATTCCATTTCATGTCATTTCTAAAAATCATAAGTATAATATCTTATTATAAATAATAAGGGTAAACCCAATAATTTTTCGCAAAACAAAAAATCTTTTTCTACTTATTTGATATAAAAAAAATAATTACTTAATTTAACTTCTACTTTATGAAAATTTAAAAGTATGGAAGAAGTTAAGAAGTTTTAGTGAGATAGGTTACTAGTTAGTTATAGTCTTTCAACTTCGTTTTAATTAAGTTAGGAATATGGTAGTTTACTATTACTTAAAATTATATATTGGAAAGAAGACTTATAATTAGTTGACTTAGGAATGGGGTTGTCTACTTTCCATATATTTATATTCTATCATATAAGTTATCTAATAACTATAATTAATTAATTATGGTATCTTATTTTCTTTTTTAACTTAAAATAATATAAGTTTATAATAAGAGAGTATAAATTACTTAAAATGGCATTTAATAGTTTTTACTTATCCTTAAATAAAACTTTTAGAAATTTCTTATATGGATCTATATTTTTTCCATCAACTAAATTATCACTAATTAATTTTTTATTATATACAGTTGATTGTAAAGCTTCAT
>CAYJDL010000243.1:0-2826 GCA_964368885.1 uncultured Desulfovibrionaceae bacterium
AGGGGTTTGGGGAAAAAACTTTTGTTCACAAAAGGTTTTTCCCCAAAAAAAAGAAAAAACTAATCTTTTCTACACTACAAAATTAGCATAGTGCTCATTGTAAAAACGAGCTACATCGTCTACTTCAGCAGCAGAACCAATGAAAAGGGGAGTGCGCTCATGCAATTCGGTAGGTTGAATATCTAAGATGCGTTTTGTGCCATTGGTCGCTTTACCGCCTGCTTGTTCAACTAAAAAAGCTAAGGGCGATGCTTCACACATAAGGCGCAATTTACCATTAGGTTTTCTATTATCACTAGGGTAAAGATATATACCACCTTGAATAAGAGTGCGGTGAAAATCTGCTACTAATGATCCTACATAACGTGCTGTATAATGTGTGTCATGAGCCGCTTCAGGATTTTTAAACCAATCAACGCAGTCTTTTGTGGGTTTATCCCAATATGACCAATAGGCTTCATTTACAGAATAAATTTTACCACGTTTTGGCATTGTAATATTAGGATGAGAAAGTAAAAACTCACCAACTCCTGGGTCTAAAGTAAATCCATGTACCCCTTGTCCGGTGGAAAATACTAGCATAGTAGATGGTCCATAGAGCATATAGCCGGCAGCTACTTGCTGATAGCCTGGCTGTAAAACTTCTTTAAGGCAAACATCTCCTGTATTGCCTTTTGGGCGACGCAAAATTGAAAAAATTGTTCCAACATTGATGTTTACGTCTATATTGCTTGATCCATCAAGAGGGTCAAAAATTAAAATATATTCACCTTTAGGAAACTCAGGTCCAACTCGTATAAGTTCAGCTTCTTCTTCTGAACCCATGGCACATAAGGTGCCGCAACGCTCCATACGATAAACCATAACATTGTTGGCAATATCATCAAGCTTTTGTACTTGCTCACCTTGAACATTAATATCACCCGTGCCACCTAAAATATCTAGTAAGCCAGCCTTTGCTACGCGTCTTGCAATGATTTTGCCTGAAAGAATTAAGTCATACATTAAAGCCGTAAATTGACCCGTAGCATAGGGGCTACGTTGTTGATGAAGTAAGACATGTTCTGTAACTGTAATTTCTGCCATAAAAACCTCAGTAATGCAGGTAAAAATTGGATAAAATCCCTATGCCGGTATTAGGTTCATTAAAAAATGTAAACATTAATTAATTCCATACTATCAGCTAGCTTAAAAAATATTAGCCTATATTAAAATATCTGCATTCTAAAGATTAATTAGAATGCAGATAATTTAATTTATTTTGGACCAAAAGGACTTAGTATTTGCGGAGATGAAGAGGGATTTTCATCTGAATCTTTCTTTACTTCTTCCTCTTTTGGCGCATCTGCTTCAGGTTTTGTGTCACTATCATTGCTTGAGTCAGGTGCTTCGGGAGCAATTTTTGGTTGCTCTGTTTCACTCTTTGCACCTTCTTCAGTCTTTACATTTTCTTCACCATCGTTTTTAGCATCCTCATCCTTAGCAGGAGCAGGGCGGAATGGAGAAGGCATTTCCAATGGTTCTGCCTTAGGTAGTTTAGGCATAGGCGCTAGTACTTCTGGCACCATTACCGGCCTACGAACGACTCTACGCACTGTTCTTTGCTGCTGTGGTGGAGGTGGAGCTTGCACAGCTGGAGCAGGAGGCATTTTTAAAGGCTTAGCTTCAACAAATGGACCTTCTCTGGTTGGACCGGTACGTTGAGCAGGAGTATCGCCAAAAGAGCCTTTTATTGGAACAGCAAAAATAATTGGTACATTTCCAATATAGCGTAAAGTCCAATAAAAAGTACCTGAGGCATTACTTACTGTACCATTGCTAGCCTCAAGAGTTATTTGATCCCATGCAATTCCAGACATTGGAGTGCTGGCAAAATTATATTTTCCTGTCCATAAAATGGCATTTGTAGAGATAATTACCAAATCATCAGGTGCTTCGGAGTATCGCAATAAAGAACGCATATCAAAGTAAACTGATACTACTCCAAAAAAAGTGTGGGCATCATAAAGAGGTGTAGCTAAAAGTACTTCTGGACCCATAGCTGTATCTTGTACATAACCTCTAACAGCATTGCGATGATGTTTAGGATCTTCTACAAGTAGGGGATGAAAATCAAGAGACTTAATAGGTGGACCTGGAACTTGTACTAATAAAGTGGAGTCAGCTTTAATACCGCAAAAACCACTTAACCAAGGAAAACGAGCGAAAAGTTGACGAATCCACTGTTCAGTTGGAGGTTTATCAGCATTGTTCATGGTCTTTTCTAGGGCGATAAGCTGAGTATCAATACCTACCATACTTTTAGCTAATTTTGCTTGATATTCTTCAAGGGAGCCTGTTTCATCATAGTCAATACTGGCAGGGACATTTACTGTGCTATACCACACAGATTTTGTTCCTTTCCAGACATTTTTCATAGTTTGATTAGAGCTACAACCTATACTTATTGTAAAAAAACAAATAAGCAATACTAAAGACAGTTTTTGTTGTACGGACATTTTTTTTCCTCTACACGCTTTCAGATAGTCTGAAAAGTACATTTTTGCAGGTTTTACGCTAGAAAACAATAACTACATTATATGTATTTAGTTTATAAAAAATAAACTAAATACATATACGCAGTTAATATTTTCTTGTTATCAAACAAAAGTGCATTATTTTGCTTAACTACCTACTAAAATTTAATTGTCATAAAATTTTAATCTATGACAATACCTTGTTAAAATTAATTATTAAAATGATTTAAATTCAATCGTAATTTACTACTTATTAAAGAACACGGTTTTCAAGACTATCTGCCAAAGATTCAAGAACGGAAATTACCCT
>CAYJDL010000244.1:0-1030 GCA_964368885.1 uncultured Desulfovibrionaceae bacterium
AAAACAACCCGCTCTACCAGATGCGCCGCCACAAAATAATGAAGCAACCACGCCAAAGCTCAATCTACAGAGTTTACAAAAAAACATATCTTCCATGAAAGAAACAAATACCGTTTCCTCAAAGCATGAGCAGTTATTTAAAGATGCCTTAGATACGTTACGTAAAGGTCTTTGTTGGCAAGATCCTTCTATGGAAGAAGAAGCTCGAGAAGCATTGCAAAAGCTTGAAGCCCATATTCCGGCAGAAAAAATGCGAACAGAAATACAAAATCAAGAACGCACGGGCGCTACATATATAAACTATGAAAATCGTCTCGAAAAGCTTCTCAAAAAACATACGGCTGTAGAAGCTGAAATTATTTCTTTTTGGGATGAAATAAAAAAACATCACGGCTGGTTCATTACAAAATTTATTAAAAGCATTGCTCATTATAGCATGCATACTTGCAAAAATATTGTCCGTTCAAAATCTAAAGAAGACGCCCTTGCATTTGTTGAGAAACTTAAAAATATTTATGGAAAGAACGCTAAAGAATGCGTAAAAAAACTCACTGAAATAATTTCTACCTATGAAGATACTGCCCTGCCAGAAATGGCTTCAGACACTGAGCATCAGATCCATCGCCTAGAGCCAGAAGCTTCATGGGTGTTGTATATTGACGAAACAGGTTCTGGTTTTGATAATAGTTCCGAGAAAGCACGTGTTCTAGGCGTGCTTTTTCCAGAAAATACAACTATCCGCCCCTTAGGCGAAAAATTTCACTGTTCTGAAGCCTCTTCAAGTAAAGTCTTAAAAACATTTAATGAATTATTGTTATGCAAGTGTGGCATATTAGGCTTAAACAAAAGCGACCTACACGAAATGAGCCACGAACAATGGCTTACTTCCGTAGTGGAGCTTATTTTGTGGGTATGGCGTTTATTGCCGCTGCATAGCGACACAAAAGTACGTTTAAAAATCTGCATAGAGCAGCGTAGTTCTTACAAGCCAGAACAAGATATTTCCTTGCTCAAAAAGTCCTTACAAATG
>CAYJDL010000244.1:1042-2819 GCA_964368885.1 uncultured Desulfovibrionaceae bacterium
ACTTACTAGGTAAGTGCTATTTAGAGAATGTGGCAGAGTTACTGCCCCTTTGGGCTAAGGCTTTACGCGGACAACCCCTTACAGGCGCTGAATGGCTCTTTCTTATGAAAGACGGAAAACAAAAAAGCAGTATTATGCAAGCCGCTCTCAAGGTATTACAAGAGCAGTGCACACAAAATCCTGTATTATGGAAGTCTTATGTCGATAGAACAGCAGAATACCTTGCCAGTAAAGAATATGATGTCACTGTGCTAGAAAAGCTGTGCGCTTGGCTAGGAAAAATGCAAGGCGCACCTTTACCTAAGGATTTAGAATTTTTATGGAAGCTCTCTGAGCTTGCGCAGTGTAATCACAAGGGCGAGATTTCTTCTAAAGTCCATACTTTACGCCATGAGCTGGAAACGCTCTCTCAAGAGATAGGGCAATTAAAGCCCGAAGCGCAGTGTCACACAGCCTTACGTATTGCCGTAAGTTACGCCAATGCTTTTGATTTTACAAAAGCTAAAGAAGTGTTGTCCCCTTGGAATACCTTGCAAGGCGGGCGCTCTTTAGGCTCAGCTCTTTGGGACGGAAAAATTTTAAGCAGTCTTGGGCAATATGCCGCTTTTGAAGGAAAGGCTTCTCAAGCATTGGAATACTTTGACGCGGCTTTAGAAATGTTTGAAAAGCTTCACGCCATAAACCCCACCGAAGGGCAACGTCAATGCGAACAAACAGCCGTTTATGCTGCCATAGCCTCTATGGATATAGACACACTTTCTGCAGATATCCGTAAACAGAGAGTGGAACATGCCTTAGGAGAAAGTGTTCTGACAGCTTGTGAAAAATTCTCCTCCCTCGCCACACCTGAAACGCGCTATGTGCATCATATGCTCGTGCGTTATATAGCGCAATACGGCACAGCAGAAGAAAAGCAGGTATACAGTAAACATTCTCACCGTTGGCACTTAGAAGAGCGAGGCGTAGGACAAGGACATCCTTGGCCGCTTATTCAATGGTATAGGTGGTCTATGCTTCCTGAAAGCATGTACGAAGAAAAAGAAAAAATCATGCGAACCCTGTTTGAGTATTGTTGGGGAAAAACCAGCGGCGCCACAGTGGACCTTATTGGCATCACTCTAGGACTGGCAGCAAAGGCAGTGGATCTGAGCAATGAGAATTTACAAAAACGCTTACATCAACTGACGCAGTGCATGCCTTGCGCCACACAAAGAATACAATACCTTCTAGAAGCGCAAGAAGACGGTTTAGCATTGCTCAAAAAGGTCTTGCCTTTTAACTATCGTTAAGACTCTAGTCCAAACCATACACCATGCCGAGAGGGGAACTTCTCGGCATTTTTTGTGCCCAGCGTTGAAAAGTTAAAAGCATGTTTTAGCCCCCTTCAACCATTATAAATGGAACTAAGCATAAGAGCTGCAAATACTTTAATCCCTACATCAATAAGCGTATTAATATGTCTTTGAAATTGAATACGGGCCATTATGTAGTATATCACGAAGATGAGAATAAGCATTTGCATAGAAGTCCCCTTTGCTAAAGTTACACGCTGTTACGTCCTATAAAGCTTTACGGGGACAAAAAGTGCTTTTTCAAAAAAAAGAGAAAAAAATAAAACCAAGGTACGCTTTTTATGTACGACCTTGGTTTTATTTGGTTTTTAGCGCTGAGGAACACCCCTTTGGGGCACAAGTACCCTAAAGGGCACAAGTACCCTTGCGGGTACAGCTTCGGCAGTTGTGCGATGCGCAAGCTTCCGATGTCACAACCCCCAGCG
>CAYJDL010000245.1:0-689 GCA_964368885.1 uncultured Desulfovibrionaceae bacterium
AGAAAGAGATAATATTTTTAAAGGACAAACTCAATTTACCTCTCCGGTAAGCCTACTTCTTGGGCTTGATGAAAGCCTTAGCATGATTTTTGAGCAAGGGAAAAGCCCTGATGATGCCCTTAATCAGCTTTATAGCAAACAATGGGCCTTAACCATGCTAACCAGAGCAGGTATAGCTTCATTAGGTTTAACTCCCTTCGTGCCGACGAATTTTACTTGGGGTCTTACCTCTGTATTACTTCCTCAAGGGGTGGATGGGACCAAGGTGATAGAGTTAGCCGCTCAAAATTTTGGAGTGATATTTGCCGGCGGTCAAGACCATTTAAAGGGTCGTATTGTGCGCATTGGTCACATGGGCTGGGTGGACTTTGCCGATGTTAGTGCCGGTTTACATGCTCTTGCTAAGTCCATCAAGGAAGTTGGTGGATATCATGCTAGTCGTAATTATTTGGAAGATGCGCTTAGTGCTTATGAGTTAGCTTTACAGCTACCTTATGGTACTGATATTAATATATTACGGAGTTAACAATGCTAGACTTAGTTAATAATGAGGGACAAACTATGCCACAAGTAACATTTTCTACCTTCGTTTTGTCCTTAGCCTCTTCGGCTTTAATGCAAATGGGTGAAGTTCCAAATCCTGAAACAGGAAAAATAGAAGAACATTTAGAATTGGCAAGACATACTAT
>CAYJDL010000245.1:699-2819 GCA_964368885.1 uncultured Desulfovibrionaceae bacterium
AAACTGCTGGCTGTCTTACAGATGAAGAAGCGATGCTCATTAAAGATATTCTTTATGAAGTGCGCATGAAATTTGTTATAAGAAATAGATAAAAAAACTGCATTTTATTCAAGTGTTACTTTAAGTTTGGAATAGTATATATGCAAAAAGATAAAATAAAAATAGGTCTTATAGGCGTTACCGGTTATACCGGAATGGAGTTAAGTCGTTTACTTAGCCAGCATCCCTATATGGAGCTTGTGCTGGCTGCTTCACGCTCAGAAGCCGGAAAAAAACTTGGTGAACACTATCCTTTTTTAGATGGATTAGCAGGTTCTGATGTGCTTATAAGCAAGCCAGATATGGACGAAGCTGCTCAAAAATGCGATCTTGTTTTCCTTGCCGTACCACATAGCACAGCCATGACCATGGCCGCTACTCTTTATGCTAAAGGTGTTAAAGTAGTTGACCTTTCAGCAGATTTCAGATTACGTGATACTGCTGTGTATGAAAAATGGTATGCAGTTAATCATACTGAACAGGCAACTTTAAAACATGCCGTCTATGGCTTACCTGAACTTTATACATCTGAAATTGCCAATACTAATCTTGTTGCAAATCCCGGTTGTTATCCATCTTCAGCAATCTTGGGTCTTTACGCTGCCATAAAACATAAGTTAATTAAATTGGATGACATAATTATTGATGCCAAATCCGGTACAACCGGAGCAGGGCGTAAGGCCGCTGTTGGTTCTCTTTTTTGTGAAGTTTCGGACACATTTAAAGCTTATAATCTTGGTAAGCATCGTCATACACCTGAAATTGAACAAGAACTTTCATTATTATGTGGAAAGGGTGTAGTACTTTCTTTCAATACACATTTACTACCTATTAATAGGGGTATTTTATCAACTATTTACACAACTTTAGATAAGAATGTAAATCTTGCTGAAATACACGCTATTTATAGTGATGTATGGAGTATCAGCCCTTGGGTTAGGGTTTTGCCTATGGGGCAACTACCGGAGACAAAAAATGTTCGAGGCACAATGTTTTGTGATCTTGGTTTAGTGCATGACCCACGTACCAATAAACTAATAATTGTTAGTGCAATAGATAATTTATGTAGGGGCGCATCAGGTCAAGCTATAGCTAATGCTAATATTATGTTAGGTTTACCGGTAGCAACTGGGCTTATGTTAGCTCCGCTTGTGCCTTAACAGATTGTTGAAAAAAATAAATTAACGCCTTTATAACTTTAAGGATTAAACGTGGACTTAACCTTAGCCTTTAGAGATCCTCAAACTTGCAAAGACCTTTTAGCAAAATTAACTTCCACTTTAGATGGTCGTCCTTTGCGTTTTATGGAAGTTTGCGGAACTCATACAGTTTCTATTTTTCACAGTGGTGTGCGAGATGTTTTGCCTAAAAATATAACACATTTATCAGGTCCGGGTTGCCCTGTTTGTGTAACGCATGACGCTGAAGTTGCTACTTTTTTACAATTAGCCAAAAGAGATAGAACAATTATTGCTACCTTTGGTGATGTTTTACGCATTCCAGGCCCTGATGGTAATAGTTTAAAGCATGCCATGGCGGATGGGGCACGCATTGAAGTTGTCTATTCACCCTTGGATGCTCTGCAATTAGCTCAAAAAAATCCTCAAGACACAGTTATTTTTCTTGGAATTGGCTTTGAAACTACTGCGCCTACAATTGCGGCTATGTTGCTAATGGCTGAAACTCAAGGCATTGAAAACTTGTTGGTTTTTTCTTGCCATAAATTAGTACCTCCGGCTTTGCGTGCTTTATTGGAAGATGAAAGCTGTCAAGTTGACGCATTTCTTTTGCCAGGGCATGTCTCTACTGTTTTAGGTTTAGAGCCTTATGCATTTCTTGCTGATTACAAAACTCCCGGAATTGTGGCAGGTTTTGATACAGCTGATATTTTATTAGCCTTAGTTATGATGGCACAAGAAATTAAATCTGAACAATTTAGTATACAAAATGCCTACTTAAGAGCTGTTAACAGTCAAGGTAATCCAAAGGCCAAGGCAATTTTAGAACAAGTTTTTGTTCAAGCGGATGCTCTTTGGCGAGGCATAGGCAATATTGCTAATAGCGGACTTGCTTTAGCACCA
>CAYJDL010000246.1:0-2505 GCA_964368885.1 uncultured Desulfovibrionaceae bacterium
ATTAAAAAAACTAAAGGTAATGGGCAGTGAGGACACGCCCCTTATTGCTGGATTTATAAGAGAAATATCTCCAAGTATTGTGAATGATTATAGTATTGCATGGGCAGAAAATTATGGCTTTAATAATGATATTTCTGATAGAAAGTTAATCAGCACGCTTTTAGATATTACCAATGACTGGCTATGGACGTATAACTACAAAAATCGTCAAATGATGTTTTTTGGGCAAGGCTATGAGCAAATTGGTTTTTCTAAGGAAAAATTTGTTTTTCCTGAAACCTTCTTGGATAGAGGCTTAATCTATGAAGATGATTTGAAAGACTTTATGAAGGCATGTGAGAACTTAGCTAAGGGTGAACATAGTCCTATTGAAGTGCGCCTTAATATTCCCGGTGGCAGTGTGCGCTTTTTTCGCATAATATATAAAATTGTTAAAAATGCCGAAGGAATACCTTTGTCTGCCATAGGTAAGGTGATTGACATTGATAGTCAAAAGAGACTTTCTTTATTCCCACAAGTTGATGAATTTATAGGTTGTTATAATAACTTTACTACGAAAATGCTAATTAATGAAAGCATTCAATTAAACCCAGATAACCTGCATGTGCTTTTTATTATTAAAGTTAATGAATTTAAAGTAGAAAATGATGTGCCTGAAAGTTTTTTTGATGACCTTTTAGTTAATATATCACAAGCCTTGCTTACAAACTTTAGAGAGGGCGATATCGTTGGTCTTGATGACGATAAGAATTTTGTGGTTTTTCTAAAAAATCCACCTCATTTAGAAATTGTTACAGACAAAATGCAATTAATTGAAACTATTTTAGCTCAAAGCTATGTAAACTTAGATTCAGCTTGCATTATTCGAGATTTTATAGGCATTGCTTTGTACACTAAAGATGGCTATGATTTTGAGCAACTACACAGAAGTGCTTTATTAAAAACAATTAATACTCTAAGCATAAACTAGTGTGAAAAAAAGGTTTTGCATTATTTATTGTGCTAAGCCTTAAAATGATTTTGGAGATAATAATTATGGTTAAATTCTTTTTCTTTTTTGTTACTTTAGTGTTAGCTTTGAATTTTTCAATGCCAATGCTTGCCAGTGCAAAAAAAGTTGATATTGAAAAATATACATGTGAAGAATTTATTGCAGATAAGGAGACTGACCAAGCTCTGATTATGGCCTATACTACGGGTGCAATTATGGCAATTTTAAAAAACCAAGACCCCTTTGACATGAAGCAGCAGCAATCTGCCATAAAAAAAACTGTAGCAGCCTGTCAAGCCAGTAAGGATAAGCTTTTTATTGAAGTAAGTATGAAAGTCCTTAAGCCTCTGTTTTTAAAATAATGATTTTAGCTAGATGAGGTTTGCTTATGAAAAATGATGGCGACACTCAAAGTGACAATGAAAATAGTTTTAGTCAATTCTTGCCTATCAAATCTACTATAAAATCCATGGCGAATATACTAGATGTATGGTTTAAAGAGCAATCATCTTTAAGCGGGCTTAAGACATTATCTGATAATAATAATAATTTACCCATTAATTCAAAGTTGGATTTTTCTTTTTTGCAAAGCAATGCAGCAATTTTAAGAGTTTTAGCTAGAATTTTCGATATTGATAACCCTATTGAGCAAGAACAAACTATTATACAAATTCAAAAACTAGCTAAAATTTGGGCTAGCATGCTATCTTGTGAAAATTTTATTACTGAGCATATGACTATAACTCATCTGCAAACTCTTGGTGATAAAATATGTGTTCACGTTCCGCTTTGTGCTCATTGTCCTTTGCATGAATATTGTGAATGCAATAGGCTTAAGATAACTGATGAACGACCAATTTTAGGAAAAGATGCGTCAGATTTTTTTGTATGTATAGCTACAGGTATACTGGAATGTGCAAAGCAAGAAGGACAAGAACCATGTTTTTTTGTGCAAAAACGATTGCCAACAGGGGCTTGGGCTGGTTTATGGGAATTTCCTGGGGGACGCATTGAGCAAGGTGAAATTCCCGAACAGACAATTGTGCGTGAATTTAAAGAGGAAACAGGTTTTGATGTGCAAGTTAAGCAGAGTTATGGCATAACTAGGCATAAGCACCCAAAGTATGATATAACTTTACATTGTTTTGGCTTAAACTTACAGCAAAAATCCTATAAACCTACACCTACCTTAACTGCCGCATCCGACTTTGCTTGGCTTAGCATTGAAGATATTAGACTTCTAAACTTGCCCGGTGCCCACCGCAAAATACTTGATATATTAGATAAAAGTATAAAGTAGGATGACTTTTTTGAAGTAATATAGTAATTTTTAATAATCAATTTCTTATAAGTAGATAAAGTATAAGAATAATATTTTATCTTAGATGTTTATGAAGTATACTATTTTGCTTATGATAAATTAATTTTTCTTTTTTTTTGGGGGAAACTTTTTGTTCCCCCAAAAAATATTAATCTATGCTGGCTTAATCAAAAATTAGTTTTAATATAAAGAT
>CAYJDL010000246.1:2576-2812 GCA_964368885.1 uncultured Desulfovibrionaceae bacterium
AATCACATGTGCTAACAATCCCCACATAATACCATTTACTATGCTGTAAGTTAATGGCATCATAATCAAAGTGAAAAAAGCTGGAATTGATTCTGTAAAGTCATCAAAATTGATATTTGTGATGGGCGATAGCATAAATAGACCAACTAAAATCAAGGCAGCGGCGGTAGCTTGTGCCGGAATTAGCAGAAAAATTGGAGATAGAAAGAGTGCTATAAAGAAAAGTCCGGCAACAG
>CAYJDL010000247.1:0-2798 GCA_964368885.1 uncultured Desulfovibrionaceae bacterium
TTGTAACAAAACCTTTTAGTTTTGAAGGTGCAAAAAGACGTGCTGCGGCTGAAGCCGGACTTCAAGAGTTACGTCAGCATGTGGACTGTTTGATTACTATACCAAATGATCGTCTTTTGGTTTTTGCACCAAAGAAAGCACCATTTACTGAAATGCTTAAAAAAGCAAATGATGTATTATATTTTGCTGTAAAGGGAATTTCTGATGTAATTATGGAACAAGGTCTTATAAACGTAGACTTTGCTGACGTTACAACCGTTATGCAAGAATCAGGATTAGCACTTATGGGCACTGGCGTTGCTTCCGGCGAAAATCGTGCTCGTGAGGCTGCTCAGCGTGCAATTATGAGTCCATTGCTCGAAGATGTTTCCTTGGAAGGAGCAAAAGCTGTTCTTTATAATATTACTTCTTCTATGGATATTTCCGGCGAAGAAATTAACGAAATTGGTGAAATTATAAGTCAAGCTGCGCATCCTGATGCTAATATAATTGTCGGTGTTGTCTTTGATGAAAATGCCGGAGATGAACTACGCATTACTGTTGTTGCAACTGGTATTGATAATGAAGATAGAGTGCACGTAGAATCCGAGCAACGTAGTGCTGTTACAAGCTTTAAACAGCCAAGCCCTGTTGTAGCTACGCCAAATCCTAATATGCGGCGTCAAGCTGAGCCTGACCCTGTACAGCAATACGGGGGAAATAATATGGGTAATGTTGGACAAGGTCAATATATGGGTGGTGATCCTATGGGTGC
The DNA here is from genome assembly GCA_964368885.1 of uncultured Desulfovibrionaceae bacterium. GTDB lineage: Bacteria > Desulfobacterota > Desulfovibrionia > Desulfovibrionales > Desulfovibrionaceae > CAYJAD01. Next base: position 755 of record CAYJDL010000247.1, read on the forward strand.
AAACTATGAAGATCATAATATGCAGCAAGGTAGACGTCGTATGCAAGTAGAAAGTTGGTACGATGGAAAGAGCGATTTACCTCCTTATGTTCGTAAGGGACAAGCCATGAATGGTGTATCATCTCCACAAAGAGCACACAATCCTGGCGGAGAAGAGTTTCTTTTTGATGATAATGAATATGATGTGCCGGCATTTATTCGTAAACAAGCAGACTAATATAGCGAGGTCACAATGACTTGGCAGGCCTTAATTCCAACAAGATTTATGGGAATTTCACTTTAAAATGGAAGACTAAGCTGACTAATATACAAAATATTTAGCTGGTCTTCCATAATAAAATACTAAGAGGAGGAAGGTTTGCAAAGGACAATTTGGAAAAGGAATTTAATAAAAGGAGTAAAATGCTTATACGCACAAAATAAGCTTTTTACTCCATTTTACATGAAATTTTGCCCTTAAATATATTATCATGCTTAGTGTTACTTCATCGACTAGGGCACCTTTGTGGCCCTTTTTTTTATTATTTATTATTTATCTTTTATCAATTCCATTAGCCTGTATATTTGGACCAATGCCCATCAGCATAAATGATGTTTTGCAATTACTTTTAGTAAAAATTGGCTTAGTAAGTGGAGAAAATGCTGACAGCGTAGCCTTATTGGTAGTTGGTGATATACGTTTGACCAGAGTAGTTTTGGCACTACTATGCGGAGGCGGTTTAGCAGTTGCTGGGCTTGCACTGCAAGGTGTTTTACGCAATTCCTTAGCCGACCCCTTTACTCTTGGCGTTTCAGCTGGCGCAGCTTGCGGTGCTAGTATAGCCTTAACTCTTACCTCTTCTATGACCTTGTGGTTAAAGTCTTTACCCTTAGCTTGGGTATTTAATACCGGAAATTTAATTACATTATTTGCATTTATTGGAGCATTAGTAGCACTATTTCTAGTTTTGATTTTAGGAAATGCTAAATTTTATGAAAACTCAAATCAACGTGAAGGCATTGTGCTTGCTGGTATAGCAGTTTCTACTTTCTTAGGTGCTTTAGTTGCGCTTATTAAAGCACTTAATGAAGAATCAGTTACCAGCATAGTTTTTTGGATTATGGGCTCATTTCAAGGGCGTACTTGGGACAATCTTCCACTATTATTTTGGCCTTTAATTATCGGCTTTATAATAATTATTTTACATTGGAGAGAGCTGGATGTTTTAGTACTTGGTCAAAGACAAGCAAGTGAACTTGGAGTGCAAGTAACAAGAGTGCGCTTCTATGTTCTTTTAGGAGCATCACTAATGGCGGCAGCTTGTGTTGCTGTTGCTGGCATAATAGCCTTTGTTGGTTTGGTTATACCGCATATTTTACGATTTTTCTGGGGTCAACGTCACGGTTATCTTATATTAGGCTCATGGTTTGCCGGAGGTATACTTTTACTATGGGCTGATGTTTTGGCTAAAACTATATTAAGTGAAGGTCAGGAATTGCCTGTTGGAATAGTAATGTCATTAATTGGCGGACCGTTTTTTGCTTTTATAGTTAGCCATAAGATAGGGAAGGTGGGTAAATGATACATTGTAGTAATGTTTATGCTGCTTATGGAAGTCGACAAGTTTTAAACGATATAAGTTTCAAAGCAAATAAAAATGAATTTATTGCTATTTTAGGGCAAAATGGTAGCGGAAAATCTACTCTTTTGAAAGTATTAAGTGGTTTATTACCAATGCGCTGTATACATAAACAAAAATCCGGAAAAGTTCACATCATGGAAAATGACTTAAATATGCTTAACCCTCGCCAAAGAGCAAAAAGCATAGCAGTAGTTGCTCAAAAAATAGATTTTTTACCTCAATTTTCTGTCTATGATATGGTTTTACTCGGTCGTTATCCTCATCTTTCATGGTTTGGTCATTATAGAAAAAATGACTATCATATTGCGCAATCTGTCATGGAAGAAGTTGGTATTGAACACTTAAGCCATCGTCCATTAAGCAATCTATCAGGTGGTGAATTACAAAGGGTTTTACTGGCAAAAGCTTTAGCTCAGCAAAGC
>CAYJDL010000248.1:0-2798 GCA_964368885.1 uncultured Desulfovibrionaceae bacterium
GACCAGTATTTTTATAGTTCTTTTGTATTTACTGTTGAAAAGTTTATAATAAATGTTGGATTATGTCAATATATTTCAGCGTATTATCATATTTTTAAGGATCGACTAATTATTTTATTAGGGAAACTTTTTTTTAAAAAAAAATTTCCCCGCCCGCAAGATAATTGGCTCTTTAAAAAACTTTCATTAGAATTTTTTTGAAGAAAAATTCTTCTGTTTTGAAATATTTAAAGCGTTTTTGAAGGGATTGGGGGAGTTTGATAGCCCCCTCAAGAAATGATTAAATCAGCGTTTCACCTAAAAGCTTTACCCATGCAATAACATTGCATCACCATAGGAAAAGAAACGATAATTATGCTCAATAGCAAGAGCGTAAGCATCTAAAATTCTTTGCCGTCCGGCAAAAGCACTGACAAGCATTAACAGTGAAGATTCAGGTAAATGAAAATTGGTCACAATGCTGTCAACAACTTTAAAACTTTGACCGGGGTATAGAAAAATATCTGTCCAACCGGTAAAAGGCTGTAATTTTCCACATAGCCTTGCCGCACCTTCCAAAGCCCTAACGCTTGTCGTGCCAATTGCAATAACCGGACGACCTTCGTCCTTAGCCTTGGCTATGGCATTAGCTGTATCTTCTGGAATTTCAATATATTCCCTGTGCATTGGGTGCGCACGAATATTTTCATTGCGAACAGGGCTAAAGGTACCGTAGCCGACATAAAGCGTTATTTCTGCCCATGTGCATCCACGCTTTGCTAAATCATCTTTTAGTTCCTGTGTAAAATGAAGTCCGGCAGTTGGTGCCGCAACAGAACCTATTTTCTCTTGTTTTGCAAAAATTGTTTGATAGCGACTTAAATCCTCTTGGTCACAACTTCGTTTAATATAAGGTGGCAAGGGCAAATGCCCTGTAGCGGTAAATGCTGCTGCTAAATCACCTGGCCATGTAAGTAGCACTTGCCTTTGTCCAAAAGGGCCTGACTCCAGCACAGTGACATGAATTTGCGCTCCAAAGTGAAATGTTTCACCTTCAGTAACTTTTCCTCCGGCTCTAACTAAGCCTTGAGCTTGGGCTTCGTACCAACCTTCCTTATTTTTAATGGGTTTAGCTGCTGCTACCACTAATGGTAAGGGGCTTAAGAGTAAAAATTCTACCTTGCCGCCGCTTGGGCGAGTACCTAGCAGTCTTGCTTGTAAAACTCTAGAATTATTGACTATTAATAAGGCATTATCCGGAATGTGTTCGCCTAAATTTGCAAATTGGTCATGCTTTATATTCAATATTTCCTTAGAGGTAGCCTTGCGAGGTAAGACCATTAAGCGTGATTGACCTCTTTCATCGGGAGGAAATTGCGCAATTTTATCTTGTGGCAAGTCAAACCTATACGAGGAAAGCCAGAAATCTTTATCGTCCATAATATTTTCGTATGTGTTAAAGGTTTATAAACAATGTTGAAATTATATTTTCCTGATAATCTTGTCAACCGGCTTTTTATAGGCTATGCAAGGGCAGTTGACAAGAGTAATGTGGGGATATTTTTTAATTTTGAGAAGAGAGAGGATTTTTTCTCATTTTCTTAATACTCTTTAAATATATAAAACAAAAGAATTTTTTAAAAAAATTCTAATGAAAGTTTTTTGGAAAAGGTTTTTCCCCAAAAAAATATACAAGGCATGGATTGTATTTATGTTTGAAGTTCCTTATTTATTTAGCGATAATAATTATTTTCGTTCAAAAGGTATTCACCTTGGCATATGTGGTTCCATTTCAGCCTTTAGGGCAGTGGATTTATTGCGTTGGTGGCGTAAAAATGAAATATATGTTAGTGCAACTCTTAGCGATTCGGCTCAACGTTTTATTACTGCTTTGACCTTTAAATCTCTTGGTGCTGAACCTGTTTACACAGATATGTGGGAAAATGAGCAAATTTTTGGGCATTTAGAACCTGGGCAAAATTGTCATGCCATGGTTATAGCTCCGGCTTCTGCTTCAACCCTTGCTCATCTTGCACATGGCCATGCCCACACTTTAATTAGTTGTCAAGCTTTGGCTTTTGATGGACCACTTTTGGTAGCTCCTGCTATGAATCCTCGTATGTGGTCAAATCCTGCTACCAAGGCAAATATTGATATTTTGCGTCAACGTCAAATAGAAGTAATCGTGCCCGATGAAGGTAATACTGCTTGCAGTGATCAAGGTCAAGGACGTTTAGCCGATATTAGACTTATTTGGTTATTATCTTTAAAGGCTCTTACGACACAGGACATGCAAGGTCAAAATGTACTTATTACCCTTGGACCTACTCGAGAATCTTGGGATGCTGTGCGTTTTTGGTCTAATCCATCAACTGGCACTATGGGTTTAGCCTTAGCTATTTGCGCTTGGCTTAGAGGTGCAAGGGTTCATGCTGTTTGCGGGCCTGGTGTTTTTGATTTTATGGGTAAATCATCAGGATATATACCTAATCATCCTTTTTTGCGGTGTTATCATGTTGTTAGCGCAAAAGAAATGTATCAAGCTTCGGCTGATTTATGGTCACAAATGGATATGGGAATTTTCACCGCTGCCGTTGCTGATTACTCTCCAAAGCCTTATATTCATGGGCAACAAGTTAAATTTAAAAAGGAACCGGCTGAAAAACTTTTAAATGTAGAATTTACAAGAACGACAGATATTTTAGCCACCTTATCCGCTGAAAAAAAGGCTCATCAGAAAATATTAGGTTTTGCCGCCGAAACCAGTGAAGATATGGCGCAAGCGGTGCGTTTAAAATTAGCTCGAAAAAATGCTGATA
>CAYJDL010000249.1:0-2779 GCA_964368885.1 uncultured Desulfovibrionaceae bacterium
TGCCAGGGGTGGGTGAAATGTTTTTGTACAAAAAACGCCCCCCCAAAAAAAGAAAAAGATGAAGACGCCAAAAGCGCACAAAAGTAATACACAAAGCACAAGCGTGCCTAAAAGAATCATTCAATAAAATCTTTCCATCTTTGAAAAATAATTTAATCACTGTTTCTCTAGATTTTTATAGAAAAAAAATATAGATTAGTATTCGTTAATTGTGTAAAAATTTGATTCTAAAACATTAGGAAAAAGGTATAAACAATGGACCAAAAAAAACAGGTCGAAGATTTATCTATTTGGTATGATGCGCAGCGTATGCTAGCTAAAGCTAAAAAAGATGGTGTAGAAACAGCATGGGATAGGCTTGAGCAGCAAAAACCACATTGTAAATTTTGTGAGCTTGGCACTTCCTGTCGTAATTGCGTTATGGGCCCATGTAAAATAAATCCCAAAGCCGCACCCGGCGAAAAATTTTCTCGTGGCGTTTGTGGAGCGGATGCTCATGTTATAGTTGCAAGAAACTTTGGTAGATTTGTTGCCGGCGGTTCTGCCGGTCATTCTGATCACGGTCGTGATGTTATTGAAGCTTTTGAGGCTGTTATTGATGGTTCAACCAAGGCTTATAGCATTAAAGATTCTCAAAAAATGTTTCGCATAGCTGACGAGCTTGGCATTGATACTGCCGATAAGAGCGAAAAGGAAGTTGGCGAAAAATTAATAGATTTATTTTATAGTGACTTTGGCAGTCGCCGTAAAGCTGTTAACTTTATCTGTCGTGTTCCTGAAAAGCGCAAAGCTATTTGGGAAAAATATAATATAACACCTCGTGGCGTTGACAGAGAAATTGCCGAAATGATGCATCGCACTCATATGGGTTGTGACAATGATGCCGCCAATACTTTATTACACGCTGCTCGCTGTGCTTTAGCCGATGGTTGGGCAGGTTCTATGATTGCAACAGAATTATGTGACATTCTTTTTGGTACTCCAAGTCCAAGACATTCTAAGGTAAATTTAGGTGTTATTAAAGAGGATAAAGTCAACATTCTTGTTCATGGGCATAATCCTGTTGTTTCAGAAATGATTTTAGCCGCAACTAAAGATCCAGATTTATTAGCTAAAGCCCAAGCAGTTGGCGCAAAAGGTATTAACATTGCAGGGCTTTGCTGTACAGGCAATGAACTTCTTATGCGTCAAGGCATTCCCATGGCCGGCAATCACTTAATGACTGAATTAGCCATAGTTACCGGAGCTGTTGAAGCAGTTGTTGTTGATTATCAATGTATTATGCCAAGCCTTGTTCAAGTAGCTTCATGTTATCATACTCGTTTTATTGATACTGCTGCCAAGGCTCGCTTTACAGGTGCAATTCACTTTGACATTCATCCACATAATGCATGGGAAGAAGCTTGTAAAATTGTGACAATTGCCATTGAAGCTTATGGCAAAAGAGATCCAAACCGTGTGGAAATTCCGGATCAACCTGTGGATATTATGACAGGTTTTTCTAATGAAGCCATCTTACAAGCTCTTGGTGGGTCTTTAACACCCTTACTTGATGCCATAAAAGCCGGATCAATTCGTGGTGTTGTGGCTGTAGTTGGTTGTAATAACCCTAAGATTAAGCATGATTCCGGCAATGTTGGGTTAATCAAAAGCTTGATTGAAAAGGATATTTTAGTTTTAGTTACAGGTTGTGTAACAACTGCTGTAGGAAAAGCCGGTTTACTTATGCCGGATGCAACAATTATGGCAGGAGAAGGTTTAAGTTCTGTGTGCAAAGCCTTAGGCGTTGCGCCTGTATTGCATTTTGGTAGCTGTGTAGATAATGCCAGAGTATTGCAATTATGCGCACTTATTGCCAATGAATTAGGTGTAGATATTAGTGACTTACCCGTTGCTGCGTCATCACCTGAATGGTATTCAGAAAAAGCCGCCGCCATTGGCTTATATGCTGTTGCAAGTGGAGTTTATACGCACCTTGGTTTACCGCCAAACATTCTTGGCTCTAGTGTGGTAACTGATATTGCCTTAAATGGACTTGAAAATATAGTTGGTGCAAGCTTTGTAGTAGAAGCAGATCCCATAAAGGCGGCTGATTTGCTAAATGAGCGCATTACCGCTAAACGCTTAGCTCTTGGCTTACAAGCTTAAGGAAACGCTGGTTAAATAATTTTTTAGATAGTGTCGTCAAATGCGCCTTTTTGGCTTTATCTTCGTCAGATTTCACGAGCTTTTTCGGTCATGTATGTCTGTATACACTCCCTCAAAACTCGTTCATCTTCCTTAGATAAATTTCAAAGACAAATCACAAAAATTCGCAATTTGACGACACTATCTAGTCGCCCCTTAAAAACTCATAACTTTATTTCTGCTGGCTTTGGGATACCATACCCAAATACAAGATATAAAAAATGGACAAAACAAAATTGAGTAAAAAAGAGTGGACTTGCGCCACTTTGCGCATCCATTTCTTTAGATTGAAAGCAGCCGCCGCAAGGAATAAGTTCAATGTGTCACCAAGTACGCCCTTCAAGAAGTTTTTAGCCAGTCTAAAGTCGGGTTTAATGTGCCCGATGATTGGCTCTATGGCACTGCGGCGTCTGAAAGCTTTTCTCTTTTTCTCCTTGAAATATTTGTTTTTTCCTTGTTCAGATGGTTTTGGAATGCAAATTTCAGTGTTGCCTACCTTTTCAATGCCTCTTACGGCTTTTATCAAACCTAATAATGCGAAGAAGTTTTTTCATTTCACGTGTATAGCTACGACGTAAGGTAACACCTTCTT
>CAYJDL010000250.1:0-1574 GCA_964368885.1 uncultured Desulfovibrionaceae bacterium
GCCACCTATGAGCACAAAGGCTTTTCCGCCAAGACCTAAGGCTGTGCGTACATCTAAAATTTGCACATTAGAAGCTTTTGCGGCGGCATCGGCAGCCTTTATTGAAGCGGCTACTGAAAATGTTTCTACAACACCAAGAGCACCTCTTTCTTCAAGTTGTGTACAGCCTGACATTGCACTAATTACATCGCCATGAATATTTGGAATAACAAAACTATCGGCTATGGTTTCAGGTGCAACTTCTCGCCCTGCATATACAGAAGCTTCCACAGCGGCAACATTGCCTGTAACGGCAGCCACAAATTTTCCAGGGCAAATTGTCTTAAAAAAAATAGGCTGTACATCAGCTGTTTTAGTCATCATATCAGCAGCTTCCATACCGGCAGCTATGCTGGTAAATTCTAACATGCCAACGGCTCCGCCATATATTAAATCATTCATAATCTACTCCGCCACTATTTTGATATAATCTGCATTTACTTCTTGCACAGTACCATTAATGCTGGCATGAATTTTTGCACCAAGAGCTTTTTCTGGAATATCTGCTATCATATTACCTGCTTGTACAGCATTTCCCACCTGAACACATGGTATACTTGGTGCGCCTATATGCTGCCTTAAAGGAATGCGTACTTCTTTAGGGTTGAGGCTACCTACATACGGTGTGGGTAAGGGTAAGTATTCTAAAATACCAATGCGTGCTGCTAAGCGTTTTGATGGTATTTTACGATAATTACGCCATTGAGTAGCGTATTCTCGTACTTCTTTGTTACCTTCATAGCTCTTTTGGGCAGTGCGCAAATGACCTTTAACCACTTGATTAATACGGCGTGGGCTCATCCCCATAGGGCAAGCAAATTGTTCACATACTCCACATTCACAGCACATCATAGCCTGTGTGGCGTTTTCGCTATGTAGTTCCATACCTGCGCCAAAGGCTTGCATTACTTTATGCGTTTCAAATGGATGGCCTATGAGATTTCTTGGGCAAAGATCTGAACACATACGACATTGAATGCATGCACTTGCAGCTCTGCGGCGCATAAAATTTTCATTTTGTGTAGCATTTTTATGTAAATGACTATTTTTTGGAATTACAATTAAGCCGCCGCTAGTCTTGGTAATAACTTCTTTTTCAAAAGCTTCCTCTGTATCAATGACTCTGCCCATCATAGGGCCACCAATAATATAGGCAGATTGAGCTAAAGTAGAACCGCCACAAGCTAATAAACAATCTTTTAATGCTGTACCAATAGGCGCAGTTAAAACTGATGGATTTTGTACTGCTCCGGTTATGGTCATAGTTTTCATGGTAATAGCTCGACCTTGCATGGCTTCATCCACATGCACAAGGGTAGCCACATTTGCAACCACAACGCCTACATGTAAAGGAATGCCCAAGGGTGGTACGCTACGTCCGGTAACTTCTCGCACTAAAATCTGCTCATCGCCTGCCGGATAAAAATCATCAAGCAAAAAGACTTCAATTCCAAAAGTTGCAGATTCATTAATTAAGGCCGGAATAATATCACTATGTTTCTTTTTTAATCCAAGTACAGCTCTTGTGGCACCTA
>CAYJDL010000250.1:1584-2773 GCA_964368885.1 uncultured Desulfovibrionaceae bacterium
ACCTACTGCATCAGCCAAAGCTCGTAAAGCCCTAAACATACTTGAAGAATCATGAGCCATTACGTGATGGTCACTATGCAATAAGGGTTCGCATTCACAACCATTGGCAATAACGGTATCGGCATTGGCAGAATACTTAACGTGAGCTGGAAAACCTGCTCCACCTTCACCTACAATACCACCTTGCAAAACAGCCTGTATAAATGCCTCTTTATTCATATTTTTCCTCTTATGTTATAAAGCTTAACGGCTTTGAGGGATAAAGGGCATAAAGGGCATGGGTGCATTTATGGGTAAAGACCTTTGTGGTGCCATGGATGCCATGGATGCAGTATTTTTAACAGCACCATCAAGCTTCAAAATCTTTGCGGCTGTCTCATACATAACCTTACGACGCACATCATCCTTCAAATTCATTTTATTATAAATAGCAATGGCTTCTTCTTGCTCTACAAATGGATGAGCACTTGCAAAAACTACTTTGTCGCCAATGAAGGAATTTAAGCCCTGTACATAAACTTCTGCCATAGGCGCAAGTTCATATTCAGATAAATCCATATAAACATTAGCATTACGCATGCAAGTAAAGACAGCTTCATTAACAAAGGGATAACCGCCATGACTCATGATAATAGTAAGTTCAGGAAAGTCACGAGCTACAATATCAACTTGACGTGGGTCAATATAATCAGCAACAGCTCGGGGTACCTGCGGCGGCGGAGCGGTGGTAATAAAGACAGGGATGTCTAACTCTACGCACTTGGAATAAATGGGATAATAACGGGCATCGTTGGGCGGAATATGAGCTAAATATGGGTCTGTTGCAATGCCACGCATACCAAGTTCTTCTACACAACGCACCACTTCATACACGCTTTGCATGCCTCTATGTGGGTCAATACCCCAAAAACCTATGAATAAATCAGGATAGGCTCGAACAAATTCCAATACGCTATTATTATTGGATGGAGTATTATAAGTCACCTCGCAATCACGCCCAGTGATAACTGCAAGTTCAACGCCACGACGACGCACACCTTCAACAATTTCCGGTAATGGTTGCGCTACACGCTTTTCAAAGCCAATAGCTTCACAAGCAGCTTTAAACATGGCACTGTTTTTTATGCCATTAATTATTTCCGGCGTATTTGGGCGGAAACGAAAGTCTATTATTTTCATATTTTCCTTC
>CAYJDL010000251.1:0-2770 GCA_964368885.1 uncultured Desulfovibrionaceae bacterium
AATTGCACCTTATCTTGATGCTTATTTACAAAAACATCTTGAATATAAGCTAGACTATCTACAAGGCTTTGCAGACGTTTTTCTATTGAATTATCCATTACTAACCTTTTATATGAAAATTCTTTGACAAAGCGCAAAGAAACTTTATTTTATCATTTCACTATTTTGTGACATAAACTATTATCACAAAGCATATTGGTATTGCTTGTAAAAGCCCTAAAACTGCAAAATACGTTGTGTATTAGTGCGCAAAAAATTAATATTAGACTTGAGTTGTTCCTGAGCATTATTATGACCTTGCAAATTCATACTATCTAAAAATTCTATGCCACGGGCTTTGGCTTGCTCAATATCCTTACCCCAAACTATACCAAGAGCCAAGTTTGGGTCAAACTCTGTAGGAATATTATATGGAGCATCGGTAGGAACATGGGTATGCATAGTCAACCAATCCTGCTCACGCCAAGCATAATTATCAATAGTACCAACCCAAGGCGTAAAACGATTGTCTGGATCTTCGGCAATTAGCCTGTACTCAATGCCAACACCTTCAAAGGAAATATCTTCTTGAGTATATCCAAGTTCATCACCAAGACCAATACGAATTTGCTCAGCCAAAAGATCAACCTCGCCCAAAGCTAAGCGGTCTTTTACCTTTGAAATACGAGCAGATACACCATTTTCAACTTGAATACGTGTATTTACTTCCATTAAAAACGGTTCGCCATCACGGGTTACAATCCATTCCCAAGTGCCAACATTATCATAACCCACACTTCGTGCCATTGTGATGGAATATTTGATAATATCACGCAAAACTTTGGCAGCATCAAAAGTGTACTTAATAGTTTCAGGGTCAAATCCTGGGGCAATTTCAATCCTTTTTTGCAAGCCCGTTGATTGTATGGAACAATTACGCGTACCAAAATGAACTGGATTTTTCCCTGTGCGGTCTGAGACAATTTGCACTTCTAAGTGGTTAAAATCCATAACACGCTGCTCTATTAAAACACCTTCGTCTTTAAATTGACGCAAAGCATAATTGCGAATGCGTCGATATACTGAGCGAAAATTATCAATATCATAAACTTCTTCAATGCCCATTCCACCGCCTCCGGCAGAGGCTTTGACCAAAACCAAGGGGTTTTCAATTCCACGTTGTTGTTGAAATTCAAAAACCGAACGAGCAACCTTTTCTGCTTCCATTTCATCATATATGGGACGATCTGAGCCCGGAACAGTTGGCACCCCAAGGCTACGAGCAAGGCGTTTGGTATTAATTTTATCTCCAAGCTCACGAATAATTTTCCATGATGGTCCTATAAATATCATTTTGCGGTCTCTTTTCGTCACCCGTCTGGCAAAACGAAAATCTTCAGCAAAAAAGCCGTAACCGGGATGGATTGCAGTGCATTCAGCATCATCGGCTACGGCCACAATTTCATTGGCATCATGATAAGAAGAAACTTTATAAAGATTTTTCTCTCCACCTAAAGCACGTGCTAACTTTACATGTTCGGAAGCAAAATCTTCAGCTGTATAAATACAAGTAAAAGCTACACCAAGTTTACAACAAGCTTGAGTGATGCGCATGGCAATCTCACCTCGATTTGCCACAAGCACCTTTTCACTTTTCAAATCCATCTAAATTCCTTTTAACCGTATATTCAATTGATGCAAATTAAAGTCATCTACTAATCCAATAACATTTGAAGTATTTCAAAAAATATATCCATACTCAACAATTTATTAACTCTCTAAATTAAGAAGGTCAACAAATTATAATTTAGCCTAATACATTAATTTGGGCTAAAAGTATAGAAAATCATTTCCTAATTAAACATTTGGAATAACTAAAAAATTCTCTAAGTGGATTTTTTTTTAAAGTTTGCTTACTTCAATAATACGTTTTTGAATCTCTAGCACCAACTTATCCATAGCAAGCTCTTGTCGCTCACTCATCTTCAAAAATGTACAAGCAACCAAACCTTGCGCTGTACTTCTTATCACTCTTGCATGTAGTCCTGCAAGTATCACTCTACCGGAAACTTCCATTTGCAGAATAAATTCATTGCCTATGGCAAAAAACTTTTGTGGCATTTGGAAGGCGCAACCTGTAACGCTGATATCAACAATATGATAAATGTTTTTACCTTTGTTTAAACGAACATCAATACCATGCACATTAGCCCTAAAGGCATGGCGCTGGCCTTGTTTATCCTCTGGAAGTGTAAAATCAAAGCTAGATTTCTTCATTGTTATTGACTCTTTGTAACGTCTCTTTGTAAAACAAATTCTACACGTCTATTGCGTGCCCTATTTTCTTCTGTCGTATTAGGTAATAAGGGGTTTAAAGACCCATAGCCTGTAGCAGTTAGCCTATCAGGTTCAATACCTTGTGCGAGCAAATAACGCAACACAGCAACAGCACGTAAAGCGGACAATTCCCAATTATCTGCAAAACGAGACCCTTGCGGAACAGGTGAATCGTCAGAATAGCCTCGAATATCTACGCGTTGTTCACGTCTTTGCACAAAGACATTCTTCAATACATCTAACACTTTTTTGCTTTCTTCAGACAATTCCGTACTATTTGGACCAAAAAGCACATTTCCAGGCAAACGCAGAGTAATGGTACCTTCATCAAGTACAGCCCCTACTTGACCTACCATTACATTTTTTACTATAATAGACCGGCCATCATTAAAAGTTTGTTTTTGCGCTTGTATATGTTCTTTACGCCTTTTCACGTCATCGAGCAACGACCCGG
>CAYJDL010000252.1:0-2764 GCA_964368885.1 uncultured Desulfovibrionaceae bacterium
ATCATTACTCAACATAAGATGAGTTTGCATAATAGCAAAATGCTCTTTGGATTTTTCTTGAAAGTGATTTTTGCTGGCAAGTAAATCATCGCTTACTGCTTTTGTAGCAATGCGTAATTTTTCAACTTCCTTTTCGACTTCATCAGGTTTAACAAAGCTTTCTAAAATTTCAGTTTCTTGATGGGTGCGGATAATTTTACCAATTGCAATGCCAGGTGCCACAGCTATGCCAAAAAGTTGAGTGCGTGCCATATATATTCCTTTTTATCAAATTAAGCCAAATTATAAATACAAATCTAAATGGGGAAAAACAATATGGTAAAACCAAGAATAATAAGTAAAATTCTAGAAATATGCATACGATTGATTAATAATGCTGCCACTAATAAATATAGATAAATCCAAACTATATTTCCCCCAAAAAAAGGTTGGATGTCATCTTGAGATATTTTAGCATAAAAAAATATGATAAGGATGGCATTTAAGATTTTAACTTTCTCGGCCAAGTTAATGAGGTTCATTGTGCGCAAACTTTGTAAAACGCTTAATCCATGATTGGAACCAAGAAAAAAGGTGTAAATTCTAAAAAAAGTTGCACAAAGCAATAAAACAGCCGTTACTATCAAGATAAATGATATAAAACCATGAATAATGCCAAGACCACACAACAAAGCCCAAAAAACAAGCACGCTTGCACTAAAAAATGAATCTCCAATGGCTGAAAGAGTCGTTGCAGTGGTGGCAATAAGTTTTTCAAGACCATTTGCACAAATTTTATGATTTGCAACCTCTTTTTCTAAAGCAATACAAAATCCTACTAACAGTGGTGCCATAAGCGTATGTGTTCGCACATGACCAAGATAACGCATGCGTGCTTGTTGTAAATCTTTACGGTGAGGATGAATCTCCACAAGGGCAGGGTCAAGAGCATACAATAAACCTACTTTTTGCATACCTTGGGTTGACATGGCAGCACTTATACTCCATGTACGCATAAAACATCGCCAAAGTGTTGATTTTTTCAAAATTCCTTCCTACTAAGTCTTATTAAGCCACGAAGATAATAAATCCAACTGTTTTTGCACTGCTTCAGGGCCGGTTGCGCCATGAGTATTACGCCTTTGCACTGCGGCCTTATAATCTAAGATGTCATAAACATCTTGTTCTATATTAGGGCAAATGGACTGCAATTGCTTTAAAGTTAAGTTCTCAAGACCTTTTCCTTCACGTTCAGCAAGGGCAACTGCAGAACCTGTAAGATGATGCGCTTGACGAAAAGCTATTCCCTTGCTTACCAAATAATCAGCCAGTTCTGTAGCATTAAGGTATCCGGATTGACAGGCATCATACATACGTTTGGTTGCAAAGGTGATAGCATCTAGCATACTTGCCATTAGACTTAAGGAAGATTGTAAGGTTTTATTAGCATCCAAAAATGGTTCCTTATCTTCTTGCAAGTCCCTATTGTATGTTAGGGGTAAACCCTTCAAAATAGTTAAAATAGCATTAAGACTGCCGTAAACTCTTCCAATCTTGCCTCGCATAAGCTCTGCCACATCAGGGTTCTTTTTTTGCGGCATCATGGATGAACCGGTTGCATAATCGTCAGGCAAAATAATAAAACCAAAAGCCGGATTGGCCCAAAGTAATATTTCTTCACAAAAACGTGAAAGATGCATCATTGTGCAAGAAGCACAAAATAAAGCTTCGGCTAAAAAATCTCTATCGGCAACGGCATCCATCGAATTGTTAAATACACCATACATTTCAAGTTCTTGCGCAATTGAATGCGGGTCAATATTGTAAGTGGTTCCTGCTAATGCTCCTGCACCTAAGGGCGAAATGCGTACTCTTTTTTCACAATCTGCCATACGCTCATAATCACGCTTAAACATCCAAGCATAGGCTAATAAATGATGAGCGAGACTTACAGGTTGCGCCGGTTGTAAATGTGTGTAACCGGGCAAGATAGTTTGTTCATGCTCTTTAGCTCTCTTTGTAAAAACAGCTATTAATTCAAGTACAAGGCTTTGCCATTGGCGTATACTTTGGGACACAAAAAGACGAAAGCTAAGCCCTACCTGATCATTTCGACTGCGCCCTGTGTGTAATTTTTTACCTACATCACCCACAATTTCCGTAAGCCTAGCCTCAATATTCATATGTACATCTTCAAGGGCTACTTTCCAAACAAATTTACCGGATTCAATTTCTGCTTGCACAGCATCAAGACCTTGCACTAAAGCATCCGCTTCTTGCGAGCTAATAATTCCTTGACGCCCAAGCATACGAGCATGAGCCTTTGATCCGGCAATGTCTTGTGCATAAAGGGCTTGATCATATGAACAAGATTCAGTATAGGCTGCTACAGCTTGTTTTGGTCCTGTAGCAAAACGTCCGCCCCAAGATGTATTTTTTGACATGAAGTATTATCACTCCCTAATTATATATTTTTGTGGCTATTGCCTTTAGTCAGCAAGTCTATCCTATTTATTTAATGCTACTTTTAAAGGCATGGACTGCCACGTCATGCCCCGCATTATCTTTTTTTTACTAAATAGTAGTGTGACATTTCCTCGCAGTGACTTACGGTGGAACGCAAAGTCATTGCGAGAAAAAAATACCCAAAAATTACCCAGCGTTTATTTTAAATTCATCTTTTGCTTCATTCCGGCCATAGTGCGTAAACGTAAACCATCAAGGCGAATAAATCCGGCAGCGTCTTTATGGTCGTAAGCAGCAACGTCTGCTTCTTCAAAGGTGG
>CAYJDL010000253.1:0-335 GCA_964368885.1 uncultured Desulfovibrionaceae bacterium
ATTTCAAGATGCTGTTTTGCTATTTATATTGGCAGTATTTTGTACTATTTGGTTAACTATGCTGCTAATAAAAAGTTTAAAATTTATTTCAGCTTTTACTGTTAATCTAAGTTTTAACTTAGAGCCAATTTATAGCATAATTTTAGCCATAGCTTTTTTAGGTGAAGCTACAGAGCTTAGTTATTCATTTTACATTGGTCTAAGCTTTATAATGCTTTCGGTGTGTTTGCAAAGTTATTGGGTTGCGGGTAAAAAGTAAAGCTATTTTAAAAAGAACTTGGGGAAAGCTTTTTGTTTCAGTACAAAAAATTTTCCCCAAGAAAAAAAGAACAAAT
>CAYJDL010000253.1:345-1540 GCA_964368885.1 uncultured Desulfovibrionaceae bacterium
AAATCAGCTTTTTATATGTTTTCTAATTTCTTTTGAGCTTTAACTTCCTTCTTCCAAGCATACATTCTTTCGTCAGCTTTTGCTAATAAAGTTTGCATATCTTGCCCATCTTTCGGGTATTGAGCATGTCCTATACTTGCAGAGATTCTAACTTTAACCCCATCGAAGTGGAATGTTCTTTTGGATAAGGCGTCAATTCGATTAATAATTTCATCACGTTGATTGTCGCTAATTTGTTCATTTAAAATGATGACAAATTCATCTCCACCCATTCGTACCATAATGGTGTCACTCTTAAAATTATGACGTATCCTCTCTACAAAGGCAATAAGTAATTTATCGCCTATTTCATGTCCATATTCATCGTTGACGGGTTTAAAGTCGTTTAAATCTAAAAAGAATAAATTAAGTCCACACTTTACGTCTTGTTCGTGTTTAGAAAAATACTCGTCTAATATTTTTCTGTTATATGCAGAGGTTAAAGAATCTTTATAATAGAGTTTTTTGGCTTTTAAGCTTTTCTTTTCTAGTGAACGAAAGAGTAAATAAGACACGAAGGTAATAAAAAGATAAAAAATAGCGTAGGAAGCAGTACTTATGGTTAGGTTTTTAACTTTATTGGCGTCAAAAAGATAAAAAACCCAATTTTGACTTCCGACAGTGAAGTGTTGCTTACTCGCCATATCCTTATTAAATTTTCGACTATAAACGATTGGAATGTAAGAACCCTCATAGTCAGTATCTATGGCGTATTGGAAGTCAAAACTTGTTAACGCTTCAACCTCGATGAGATCGTCAAGTAGTTTTGTAACATCAAAACCAATTGCAATAAAGCCCCAAAATTTCTTTTTCCCATTCTCTTGTGCATATATGGGACGTCTTGCCACAAATCCTTCATTAATTCCAATTTTATAAGGACCAGAAAGGACAGCTTCTCCACTAATTTTAGCGTAAGAGGCTTTTTTCTTGGTTTCTTGGTCTTCAAGAACATTAATCCTTAGAAGCGATTCATACTCTTTTTTGGGGAAGACATATTTTATAATGCCTTGTGGCTGATAAGCAATTACTAAAAAGTAATTTGGTTGAAAAATAATCTTTGCCAAATCATAAAATTGACTTTCGCTTACATCATATCTGAAGAGCTGGAAAATCTCATCCAAGGTTTTTGCATCAGCCAAGACTTGGGTAA
This sequence comes from uncultured Desulfovibrionaceae bacterium, assembly GCA_964368885.1. Taxonomy (GTDB): domain Bacteria; phylum Desulfobacterota; class Desulfovibrionia; order Desulfovibrionales; family Desulfovibrionaceae; genus CAYJAD01. The sequence goes on from CAYJDL010000253.1 coordinate 1,535, forward strand.
TGGTAC
>CAYJDL010000253.1:1550-2742 GCA_964368885.1 uncultured Desulfovibrionaceae bacterium
AATACGATTAGAAAAAAGTGCTGACAAATTCTGCTCAGTACTCTTTATCTCTTTATAGTATTCATGAGAATGAAAAAAAGTTGCAAAAAATGTCACCAATAAAAGTAGAACTAAAAGTATCTTTGAGTAACGCATAAAATACCCCTATTGAAAGACGTGCATGAAAAAATTAACAAAAAAAGGGGGAGTAAACAAACTTGAAAAATCTGCTATTGAAGTATACTATGTTAATGTTATATGAGTGTCAAGAGTTTACTTAAAGACTTTTTCTTGTTGTTACTTTTTTCGTTAAAATGATCAGGTGTTTACAATGTTTTTGTCTTTTGGGTTTCATATGGAAAGGAAAAAAATATTGTCTACAAATTTAGATGGTAAAAGGTTCACAAGAGAGTGTTTATATTTTCTTCTAATATAAATATAGCGTTTATTTTAAAAGTAAAGGGGGAATCGTGTTAAAAAAATTTACTACAGGTGCAAAAGAAAGATTTACACGTATTTGTGTAGGTTTAGGTGTAAGTTGTTTTGTTTTTGCAATATTTTTTGCTAATCCGCAGGTAATAGTACAATTAGACAGAAGCGTCTACGATATTTTTCTACGGTTAAATGCCGGTGGTGAGCCTTCCCCTACGCCTGCACTTATTGACATTGACGAAAAAAGCCTTGCTGCTGTAGGGCAATGGCCTTGGCCAAGGCATGTAGTTGGTAAGCTAGTTTCTATGTTAACAGAAAAAGGTGCTGCTTCTATTGCGCTTGATATAATTTTAGCTGAACCAGACACGTCATCGGTAAAAAATTTACAAAAATCTTTTAAGCAGCATTTTGGAATAGACTTAATCTTAGATAATATACCTTCTTATTTACAAGATAATGACTTGATTTTGTCAGGGATACTGGCTCAAACTCCAAGTGTTTTAGGTTATCATATAAATTTTAGTGGTGAAGCAAAGCCAATCCCTCATGATGTTCCACCGACTGACGGTATAAATATGATTGACTTGGCTAATACTTTACCCGTGAAAACTAATCTTGTAGAAGGTAAAAGTATAGTTTTACCCTTGCCGGAATTGCGCAAAGTGGCAGATATTGGTTTTGTTAACTCTACTCCCGACTCTGATGGAATTGTTCGTTCAGCTTTTTTAGTAGCAAAAGTTGGTGAACATGTATTAGTTTCTTTGTCAATGAGAGCGCTTAT
>CAYJDL010000254.1:0-2741 GCA_964368885.1 uncultured Desulfovibrionaceae bacterium
GGGATAGTGATGAGCCTATCGAGCCATTTCCATGCGCAGCTCCTGTGCGTCATTATTATCGTTTATTGCAAGGTGATTTTTCTGAACAGCGTAATACATTATTAGAGCACAGCACAGGTCAATGGATATTTTATCTTGATGCGGACGAACGTTTGGATTCTGATGGTTGGGATAAGTTAAAACAGTTAGCTCAAAAAAATTATGATGGCGGTGTTTTTTTTGTGCGCATGACTTTTGAAGGCGATGATGCGCACATTAGAATGGGGCATGGGCTTTGGCCGGATATTCAATTGCGTCTTTTTCCGTATACTAAAAGCATATATTTTAAAAATCCGGTACATGAGCAAGTTATGGGGCTGAAAAATCCCCCATTTTTATGCCCAAGTTTAATTATTTGGCATTACAGTCATATTTTTAAAAAAGCCGAAGAATTACGAGAGCGTCTTGAAATTTACAATAATTTCAGTACTATACATCACAAACTTAGTGTGGCGTATCCCTCTTTACCCAAGAAATTCTTTATAAAATGGCAACAGTCAATTTCCGAAAGTCTAGTTCTGCGCTTGCCTATCTAAAAAAAAACCTTTACTATGAATGACCAATTTGGAGTTTAATTGTAATGAAAATAACTTGTCCCGAATGCGACTTTAGCCGTCATGTGCCTAATGAGAAAGTTCCGACTTCTTCTGTAATGGTGACTTGTCCTCAATGTCAACATCGTTTTAAACTAGTACGAGAGCATGATAATGTATCTGAAAAAGCTCTTGAAAAGTACATAGAGTCGACTTATGAGGAAAAAACGAACTCGCAAAATAATGTAAATAAAAATGTGCAGATTGTTGCTGATAAATATCTAGATTATCAGGATAAGACTACTGACGAAGAGCAAATTCCTTCTAGCCAAAATATTGACGAAGAGCAAGAAGTAGATAATACTAGCTCCGCTATGGTTAATCCTTGGCTTGAGCCGCAGAAATATGGTTATTTCTATGCTTTTTATCAAACAACTATTCGTATTTTGTTTGCAGCGTCACGTTTTTTTGCTGGGCTTAGCATGCCAAGCATCTCTAAAGTTAGCATTATTCAAAGTCAAGCTTTATTATTTTACTGCATTGTTTCACTAGTGCAGATTATTTTTGAACGTTTTTGGGGCGGTGTTTTAAGCGCAAGTTTGGCACCTCATGCAGCTGATGATCCTAATTTATTGTTTTTGGTTGATATGCTAAAACCAAAGGGTTCATACTTTTTAATTGCGCTTACGGGTATGGCTGTTAGCATTTTTGAGCTTTTTTTGGTCAGCGTATTTTTTACAATTTTATTTAAGTTCATAGCACCTAAACAAGGAAATTTTAATATTCTTTTTCAGGTAGTTGCCTATAGTTCGGCACCTATGTTATTGTGCATGGTTCCTATGCTTGGCTCTGTAGTTGGTTTTATTTGGAGTATTTCAACCGCAATCATAGGTTGCAAATTTGCGCTAAGACTAACATGGCCGCAAACACTTTTAGGTGTGTTGCCAGTTTATTGTATTGGACTATATTTCATTTTAAGTATAATGTTTTCTTTTCAACCAGCCTAAACCATAACTCTTAGACAGTTATATTGGGATTGAATATAATTATGGATATGACAGACTGCTAACGTACAACCTAAGGGCTTTTAAGTATAAGCTACGACCCTTTTACTTAAGGAGAAAGTAATATGAAATTTTTTTCCGCTATAGGTAATTTTTGGAGTCAATTGCGTAAAAGAAGACGTTATTCACATGTTATTGCGCCTCAAAATATAGGAGATGAAGCCCAAAAACTTATTCATCTTGTGGAGTTGTCTTTGAGAAATGGTTACTTATCCGGAGCTGAGGCACACCATTTGCAAACATTGCAAGAAGAAATGGGACGACTCATAACTTTGACAGAAAAAGATGAGTTTCACCGCTTATCGGTTGAGCGTCGTCTGTCATTGCATGATAGCTTATTGAGATCCCAAGAAAAACTTCTAGTCACTATACATGGAGCTGATGCTCCTACTGAGAGGATGCAATGAAAAGAAAATTTTTTGCGGTTACTTTTTGTATTCTTACCTTTTTTGCTACTGCTTGTGTTCCAAGTGGACCAAATGCGAAGTTAAGTACGCATGGAGAAACGGCTACTCCGCTTCATGTTATTTCTGATGCAAGAGTAACTGTTAGTCCCATTAGGGTTTATGTAAGACCGGACATTTCACCTACTACTCCTTTAAAAGGGCTTTTTGTTCCTTTACGAGTCACTCAAGACATGGCTAGCCCTAAAAATCTAAGTTACAATCTTAGCCGACAAATTTATCAAGTATGGCTGGCTCAAAAAGCATTTGTTGCTTTAGAGTATAATGATTATAACATTCCGTTCCAAGTAAGCGATGCCCTTGCTTTAGCCAGATCAAAAGGTGCTAATGTTTTAATTGGTGGGTATATCAGTAATTTCCTAGATGGTGGCACAGTTGGCACCTCAACTGTATCCATTCAAATTGAAATGTACGAAGTAGCTACTGGTTCCATGATTTGGTCTCTAGCTCAAGGTGCAAGTATTGAGAAAAAGCAAGCTGTTGATCTTTTTACTACAGGTTACCAAGAACGTATGCCTGAAGATGCCGCCGGTCTTATGGTGCGCTCAGTTGGCTTTGATATAGGGGATAGGATTGCTAGATGGGTAAGAGGAATGCCTATTGGCGGTCAAGGGCATGGACAGGTGTTTTAGTAGCACTTA
>CAYJDL010000255.1:0-2739 GCA_964368885.1 uncultured Desulfovibrionaceae bacterium
CACGTAAGCGTAGATTTTGATCCCAAATATGTATAGCCATAGGCGTTTTATCTAAAATAGCCCGCATACGACCTTCCATATGGTTAATACCCAAGATATTTTCAGTAATAGCAGAAATATCTTGGGTATAACCAACAACATATTCTTCGCCATCTAAAAAGGCACGACAAAGAGTTTCTTCAGTTGGAATAATTTTTCCTTGACTATCAAGAGCCATCCATTGAAATTTGCAAATCCCTTTATCAAAGGCTTCCTGTAAATATTGTTTTAATAGATCTTTAGAATATCCGTCAGGTTGTAATTCTGGTGAAAATTTTAAGTAATTATTTACATATTCTTCTTTGGTGTCAATTTTAAAATGCTGCGTCACTGCATGACTGCAATCGACAAGTGTGTAGTCTTTAGACCAGATATGCATAACAATTGGTAGATTATGCAAAATTCCTTGAATAAATTCATTGGTTTTAGCAAATTCAGTAAAGCCTAATTCAAAATAAGTGATAGGTTCTAGATAACAGCACAATTCAAATTGATTTGCATCTTTTAATGTAAAAATTGTAACTTGTACTGTTATAGTAATTCCTTGCCTGCTTTTTAAAGTTAAAGTACTACAGTGCTTATTAAGGTTTAATACTGTGTCAATAATTTCTTGAACAACGTCTTTTGAATTTTTACCATCTGCTTGACTTTGTGGTAAAATATCATAAAGGCTAAGGTCTAAGTCATGACAATTATTTAAATTTAAGAGACTAGCAAGAGCCGAATTAAAATACTTAACCTGTAAATTATCAGTTAAGCATATAAATGGCGTAGGTAAATGCTCAAGAAGCACGGGCATTTGTTGTTCAAATAAACAAGGCATTTTCGCAAGCGTGCAAGACATAGTAAAACCTCATTATAAGGGAGTATGTACTAAAAATGGTAATCATTATCAATTGAGCACTGAAATCAGAAAGGCGTTGAACACACTATATAATTATCGGTATGTTTTTGTCAAAAGTTAGTTTGTGTACAAAAAAAGTTGATAAAAAAATATGCTCTATTATTATAGAGTGTTATATTTTGTGTTGACTTTAGATGATTTTAAGATTATTCAGCGATTTTAATAATCTGTACAAAGTTACAAAAAAACTTAATCAAGAAAAATTTTATGGAAAACTGGTATATTGCAATTATCTTAAGTATTGTGGAAGGTCTTACAGAGTTTTTGCCTGTTTCTTCCACCGGGCATTTAATTTTAGCTGGGGAAATGCTTGATTTTAGTGGAGAAAAAGCAGCTACATTTCAGGTCATTATTCAGCTTGGAGCCATTATGGCAGTAGTTGTGCTTTATTGGCCACGTTTTTGGGGTTTGGTTGTGCCTCCACAAATTCAGCATAATAATCAGCATGATAGAGCTGTTTTTGCTGGATTTCGGGGAATTTGGCTTTTAATTCTTACCAGTATTCCGGCTTGCGTTATGGGTTTGCTTTTGCATTCATATATTAAAATGTATCTTTTTACACCTATGACAGTATTAATGGCCTTGGTGGTTGGAGCCTTGTTTATGATTATTGTTGAAAAACGAGCTTTACCGCTTTTAAATGTTTTTCAGGGTAATAATGCTGAAAAGTGTCATACTCTGGACGATATAGGACCAAAACAAGCCTTTGGTATTGGATTGTTTCAATGTTTAGCCTTATGGCCGGGTTTTTCTCGTTCAGCATCTACCATTATGGGAGGTATGTTGCTTGGAGTAGGGCGTACTTTAGCCGCCGAATATTCTTTTATTGCTGCTGTGCCCATTATGGTTGCGGCCACAGGTTATGATTTAATTAAAAGTTGGCATATACTAAGTGTTACAGATTTACCTTTTTTTGCTCTTGGAGTAATTGCTTCCTTTGTGGCGGCACTTTTGGCGATTAAGGTTTTTGTTTCCTTACTTTCTCGCTTTACACTTATTCCTTTTGCAATTTATCGGTTAATAATGGCACCCTTAGTCTACTACTTTATGTTGTATTAGACTGTAGATAGTGTCGTCAAATGCGTCTTTTTAGCTTTATCTTCTTAAGATTGCACGAGTTTCTTCGGTCATGTATGTCTGTATGCATTCCCTCAAAGCTCGTTCATCTTCCTTAGACAAATCTCAAAGACAAATCTCAAAAATTCGTAAATTGACGACACTATCTAGCATAAATAATCTTGATTATGGGTAATCATTGCTTAAATATACAATTTAAGGACTGTGAATAAAAACACTAGACAAGTTAATAAAAATCTTACATAATTTAAATTATTAAAAGATATTCTAAAGCTATGTGATTTAATGTCAAATAGATTGCTTGATATGTAATGACTTTGTTACCGCAATAATGGAGTAGCCATATGAATAATGTTCAACAAACCAGTTTTGAGCCCATGGTCAATCCTTCTAAAAGTTCCGGTGGTTTATTAAAGCTTGTTATTGTTACCGGTATTGTAGTTACGTTTACATCTTTAGGAGCTTACTGGCTTTTTCTTGATAATGAGGATAAAATCGTAATTAAAGATGTCGCAAAAAGTACAGTTACATCCATTGTAAAAGATACTCCACTTGAAACAACTGTAGATGATTACTTTCGCAAGCCTTTGCCGAATTTTGTTACTAAACCAAGAACGACACCGGGAACAATGTCCGGTCAAATGATTAAAGGTTATATGTCCATTCCTTTCAATGTTAGTAGGGCAAGCTTATGAGGTGTAAGTACCATTAAAGTGGTA
>CAYJDL010000256.1:0-374 GCA_964368885.1 uncultured Desulfovibrionaceae bacterium
GTTTATGAAAGAACATCAAATACGCCAGAAAATGTCTTTTTATAAGCAAAATAATGCCAATTATTGTCAAACACCCGTGTCTCAAAATGCAAATATGATTTTGCAAGAGGCGGTGTAGGCCATGACAAAATTACACGTTCTATCTATCACTCTTATTGTTGCGGTTTTTATGTTGAATAATATTGAGGTAAAGGCCGCAGAAGAAAAAAAAGGTGTTCTCACCAATTCCAATACTGAGGTACTTGGTCAAAAACAAAAACTTCAGCAAAAAGAGCAACAAGATGCACAAGCTCTTTTTGAGGAAAGTTTACGTCAGCTAATGCCCCCCTTTTATCTGAGCGGGGGATGCACAAATACAAGAATATCGTACACAT
>CAYJDL010000256.1:384-2732 GCA_964368885.1 uncultured Desulfovibrionaceae bacterium
GTAAAAGTCTTTACCACTGCCAACATTGCAACTTCCTTGGTATTTCATGATGCTACAGGGCAGCCTTGGCCTGTGACATCTGTCACCAATGGTGGACCGAGTTTCTTTCAGATTTTACGCCCTGAACTTCCTGATGGTAATCTATTAAATGTTATGCCCATTCAGGGATACGGTGCATCTACTATTGTTGTGACGTTGCAAGATAAAGATGTTCCCTTGGTAATCCGCTTGGAATCTGATTCTGTTCGTTCTCCAAGGCGTAAAGCAGATGCACTTGTACTTTTCCAACTTGCTCATAACGGTCCCAAGGCAAGTATCCCTGTGACTAAAAATTTTCAAGAAACAGTGTCATCTGACATGCTTGCTTTCCTTGACCAAGTACCGCCTAAAAATGCGAAAAGTATAAATACTCAACCAAGACAAGAAAAGCTTACTGTTTGGCAACACAATGACAAGCACTATATCCGTACTGCCCATACGCTTATGTGGCCAGCATGGTCAGCTGTAGTTAATGGTGCAGGTAATGTAAAATGCTATGAAGTTCCTATAACATCACGCATTATGCTTTCCGTCAATGGCATGATGCAAGGCGTGGAACTTAAGACAGTACCCTATAATAATAGGAGTAAAAGTCATGAGTAACCTAAGCAATACAGAAAAAAAGCGTCGTTTTGTGGTGTTTGGCTTGCTTACTGCCGCTGTGATATTTGTAATAATTCTTCTCATTTTTCTATTCTTTTCGCCTGAAAAGCCTGTTTCAAGTGCTCGTATGGTGCAACCGAGAAGTGACACTGTGCAAGGTGGTGTTGGAGGTATTGGTACAACACAATATAATGAAAAACTTAAAGAGCATGATGCAAAAAAAGCTGATGCTGCATTGACCGCAGGGGAAAGTTTTGTGCCCACACCTGTGGGACATCGTCAACCTGCTTTACAAAAAAAGGAAGAAAAAGCACCTATTTCTCCTCCTGTTGCTCCGGTGCGCACAGTTCCTCCTGTTCCGGCAAAGACAAACAATGCTTTGCTAAAACGCATGATGGAAGACTTAAATGCTTCCCGTAATAATCAGGGGCCAAACTCACCGCCGTTTCCATGGGTAGTGGAAGTATTGTATATAATAAAGATTTTTCGCAAGAAAAGCAAACTGTTACTCCTGAAAAATTAAATCCTGTCATAAAACAAAATGTCAAGCCTCCTGTAAATCTAAAAGCAGGAAGTATGCTCTATGCTATTGTAGATACAGCTATAAATTCTGACGTTCCTTCTGCTGTTTTTGCAACTGTTGTTAGTGGAGAATACAAAAAAGCACGTCTTTTAGGTAATTTCAAGCGATTTGATGAACGTTTGGTGCTTACATTTTCACGCATCATTCTCGCAGATGGTACAAATATCCCAATTGAAGCCTACGCCATTGATCCAAATACTTCGGAAATATCCGTAGCCAGTTCTGTTAATACACATTTTTTTAGTCGTTGGGGCGGACTTATTGCGTCCTCATTTTTGGAAGGTCTTGCAGGTGCAAAGCGTTATAGCGGTGCTCAAAGTACCGTTTATGGCTCAGCTATGACAGGGGCAAGCGACCAAATGGTTTGGAATAATTATAGCCCTGAAGACCAAGCGTGGATAGCCGCAGGAAAGGTAGGTGAAAAAGCCGGGGAAATCTTTGAGAAAAATTTTGACCGTCCTCCAACTGTCTACCTTAAAAGTGGGGAAAGTATCGGCATTCTTATTCTTAATGTGAAGGAGAAATAACATGGAAAACTATGTAGCCAATGTCATCCCTCATATTCAGCAATGGTGGCCTGTACTTATTAGGCTTGCTTATTTAATTGGTGTTGCTTTTGCCGTTATTTCCTTAGTAGCTGCCATCAGTCAAAAGCAGCGTTTCAACCGTTCCGTAGCAGTTTGGACATTTTGTTGTGCGGTTTTGCTCTTGAACCTGCCAACATTAATGGATTCCCTTGCCATGACGGTTTTCAATCAAAGTTCAGAGAAAACATTAAGCTACAGTCCGCCATCTTCACCCGGCTCTGTGTACATTCAATTTGCTGTGTATGCTATTGCAACTATAGGTATTATTGGCATTGTGCGTGGTCTTTGTCTTTTACGAGACACGCCAAATCAAAATGCCAGTATCGGACGTGCAATTGTCCATCTTTTTGGCGGCATTCTTGCCATCAATTTAGTGACATTTTTACGTGGCATAGGTGCCACCATAGGAGGTGACGTACAGACATATATAGCTAATATTATAGGGTAATCTTCGTATCTTGTTAAGCTACCCTTTCGGTAACATTAACATCGTTTTAAAGGAGTGATTATGCATATTAATCAAAAAAATGATTTTA
>CAYJDL010000257.1:0-2697 GCA_964368885.1 uncultured Desulfovibrionaceae bacterium
CGACTCGACGTGGCAGTCCATGTCTTTAAAAGTTACGCTAAACAATGACTAGCTATACACCTTAAATAAAAATGAATGAAGCACTAACTAAGTAGCTTCTTTTATTTAAATGCAATTTTCTTTCACTTTGTATGGAAAGAGGAGAAACATTTGATTCACAAAATCTTTCTCTAAAAAATAATAATCAGAATTCCCTAGATAGTGACACTTTATTTACTTTTAATATAAACAAACACCTTGACGTACACCCAATTTATAGCCTAGTAATAGACGTCCTTACTTTGAGATAAAAAGAACATAGATTACTCGTAAGGCATTTTTAGATCATGTTTATTGCAACATTTTTGCAAATAAGGTATAATATGAGTGTTTTAGAAATTTTCCGCTCCAAAAAGGATAAAGTCGTAAGTACATGGATAGAAAGTGTATATAATTGCTATCCGCTGGATACTAAAGGCTTTTTGCGCACCAAAAAGGATGACTTTTGTAATCCCGTAGGTGAAATAACTACCACTATGGGCAATTATCTTTTTGATGCCGTTGCCGGTGAGCATGTTTTAGAGGATAAACTTAATAAAGCTTTAGAACGCTTTGTAAAATTACGCTCAGTACAAGACTTTACCCCCTCCAAGGGACTCGGGGTTTTATTTGTGTTTAAGCAAATTTTCAGGCATACTTTTTTAAATGATTGCATAGCTAAAAATGTTTAGCTGATTATTTGGAGGCCGAATCTCGTCTTGACACACTTTGCCTTATGGCTCTGGATCTTTATGTCCAAAGCCGTGAAAGTATTGCTCAGCAGCGTATTACAGAAATTCGTAAAGGACATTCGCAAATTGTACGCTATGCCCAGCGTCATGGTCTTCTTACCGATGATCTTGAAAAATGTGTTAAAGATTAATTTTCGCACCTTTCACCGTTAATACGGTGTCAAATAGGGTTTTCTCCACTGTTTGTGCCGGAGAAATATGTTGTGTAGCCGATTGGATGATCGGTATTATTGAAGAGTATATTCATTAATAACACACTATTATTATGTGAAAATTTAATTTTCCTTGAAAGTGTTAGCAAATGCTATGTTTTCCTTTGAATTTTAATTTCATCCTTAATTATAATGTATTATTTTATGAATAACTCAAAACCTTAAGCCCAGCGAGGTAAGGGAATGGTCACTTCTTTACTGGTGGTTGTGGCTATATGGCTTATCACATTTATTGGAACTAGCATTGGTTTAGAGTCCTTATTTGGTGTGGTATTACCCTATGTAGCCGTAATTACCTTCATCGGCGGCGTCATTTGGCGTATAGTTTATTGGAGCAAGTCGCCTGTGCCGTTCTGTATCCCCACCACAGGTGGTCAACAGAAATCTCTACCGTGGATCAAACAGGCAAAACTTGATAACCCCGATACAACTTGTGGTGTTGTTAAGCGCATGTTTTTGGAAGTATTTTGCTTCCGCTCTTTGTTCCGCAATACGGTAGCAGACGTGCATGCAGACTATAATGGTCAAGGTCCACGTATTGTTTACTATTCTTCTAAATGGTTATGGTTTTTTGCCTTAGCTTTTCACTATTGTTTCTTGCTTGTATTTATACGTCACTTCCGTTTCTTTATGGAGCCTGTGCCAAGTTGCCTTGGTTTCTTAGAAGCAGTTGACGGTATCATGCAAGTAGGTGCGCCACGTTTTTACATGACAAGCGCAATTTTACTTTTAGCTGTACTTTTCCTTTTGGGACGTCGTCTTATCAATGAAAGGGTACGCTATATCTCCCTTATTAATGATTACTTCCCACTTTTCTTAATTTTAGGAATTGTACAAACTGGTCTTTCTTTGCGCTATTTGCAAAAGACTGATATTGCCAGCGTAAAAGTATTAACCATGGGTCTTGTAAACTTTAGCCCAACAATACCTGATGGCATAGGTACACTATTTTATGTGCATCTAACTTTTGTTTGCGTACTACTTATGTACTTCCCATTTTCCAAATTGATGCATGCTCCGGGTATTTTCTTTAGCCCAACACGTAATATGGCTAATAATTCTCGTGCGGTACGTCACATCAATCCTTGGAATCCTCCAAAGAAGTTCACTACTTATGCTGAATACGAAGATGACTTCCGTGAAGCTATGGCCGAGGCAGAATTGCCCCTTGAAAAGCCCCTTAAAGCAACTGAAGCCTCTGAGTAAGGAGATAACATGGCTAAACTGCCTACCCCAAAAGAGCTGATTGAAAGCCGTCCTGACTTTCCAAATCAGCATTGGATGGATACTAAACCCGCATTTACTCCCGGGAATTTTTGTTATCCTGCCAAAAAAGAAACCATGGAAAATCTGCACATGCCTCATCCCCATGAGTGGAATCCTGCAGAAGAAGATTGGAACCTGCCCAAAAATTGGGAACAAATACTCTGTGACGCCTTTGCCGAACGCTTAGAAAAGCATCGTTCTTTAAAGGTTTTCATGGATACTTGCGTACGCTGTGGCGCATGTTCTGATAAATGTCATTTCTTTATCGGTACCAATGATCCTAAAAATATGCCGGTTTTAAGGGCTGAGCTTTTACGCTCCCTTTATCGCCATGATTATACCATGCTTGGTAAATTGTTAGGCGCAAAGGTTGGCGCACGTAAGCTTGATTATGCCATTGTTAAGGAATTATTCTATTATTCCTATCAATGTACAGAATGTCGCCGTTG
>CAYJDL010000258.1:0-2677 GCA_964368885.1 uncultured Desulfovibrionaceae bacterium
GCAAAGCCGGGGCATCTTCTTCAAGTAGTCTTTGAATATGACCCTGAAGGCTGTGCAAGACGCATTGATGAACTTTTACAACCATCTAATCTCACAGCGAAAAATCTCGGACTTGATATAGCACCGCTTTTAGAAAATTGGGGCACTGCCCTTAAAAAATATTGTTCATTGGAAACATGTTGGCTTGTGCTTTGGACAAAACCAAATGTCTTGCCTGAGGCTTTACGCAAATCTTCACTTAAAGAGCGAAATGCGGCTATGCGTAATGTGCCAACGCTTGTGGGTTGCCAACAAGTATCTCGAGCTGTGGTAGCTTTGCATGATGCACACAATGGTTTTTTAACAGGTGTTCTTGATGCTTTTCAGCAAGCAAATTTAGCCGCTTACGCTTTATCTGCTCATGAAGCCTTACGTGATATTCGTATGTGCATTGACCCTGAATTTACTGATAGTCATTGGCAAGCACGTATTCCCGGCGATACTTTGCCTTTACGTTTGCCTGACCCAGATAGTAAGAAAAACGAAACTTTACACAATGTTATCTATCCGGATTTTAAGACGCAATTGTGGCCTCGTGAGGGGCATATGCTTTCTCGCAATGCCATACACATAGGCGACCGCATTTACGGACCGTTAATCATGACGCTTATGCCACAAACACCTAAACCATTTCAAGATTTTTTCCGTATTTTGGCAAGACGTGATGAACGCATACCCTACCGCATATCTTTTTTGATTGAACACGGTGGTCTCAATATGGGCTTAAAACCTATATTATCCACATTGTTATCAGTTACCAGTTCAAGTAATAAGCGTTTTAATAATGCAGTGGATGCCTTGCGTAATTTGGATTTAGAAGGCATTTGCTGTACAAAATTTCGCATCTGCCTTTGTACTTGGGCTTGCGTTAAAGAGATTTCTCAAAAACAAGGCTTACTCTTGCTCAAAAGACGCATGGCTGAACTTTCCAAAACCGTGCAAGGTTGGGGAACAACAGATGTTTCCGAAGCCATCGGAGATCCATTGCTTGGCCATTATCTAATCAGGTTGCCACCATTCCTGCGCTTATGCCGTCTTCCCCTGCACCTGTGACTGCCGCACCATTACAAGAAGCTATTGGAATGCTGAACTACGCAAGCGTGGGCGTTCGGCTTCGCCTTGGCGTGAGGGATTGACGTGATGGATTGATGTGGGTGTTGAGACCCATATCTTGTAATCTGGCGGTAAATCAGTTTTCCTAAATGCCATGAATTTTTCCTTTGTGACTCAAGCAGGTCTTGCTCGATTGCCTTGGCTATCCATTGTAGATGTAGGACCGTCAAGCTCGGGACTAATTACCTTGCTCAAAGAAAGCTTACCAGAAAATCGAAAATATTTGGCGGCTTACCATCGTCTGCGTATGACAGAAGAATTTGCCATCAACCCTTTTGATTTGCCTCTTGGAAATCGTAAACCATTACCCTCACATAAGTCTTTTTTGATTAATTTATTATGCTTACTCTCTACGCCGCTGGATGCCACTGCTCCTGCGGACGGAGTGCCCGGGCTTATCAGTCGTGCTATTGAGCTTGCCTATGAAGAATTGACGGAAAAGCATAATGGGCGTTTATATCAAAAAAATATGCTACCGAAATTACATGAGTTTATTGTTAAAGAAAATATTAAGCTTGAAGCCAATATCAAGTGGTGGACAGTTGTTGACAAGCTTTTCAAGCGTGGACATGTGCATGAGGCCATGCAAGCACAGCGTTATGCCGTGCCACGTATCAGTGATGTGGCAACACAAATTCGGCAAAATAGCGGCATTCAAAATACCTATGAAAATGAAACTATTATGCAAGTATGGCGTTCTCTTTTGGATGCTGTGGATGCGTATACTATTTTGGGACAGCCAACGCAATTCGACCTTGGTGATGCACAAATTGTTAGCCTTGACTTAGATGAAGTTGCACCTCGTGGCGATAAGCATATCTTCATAAGCATTCAATATGTTAACAATTCTATATTTACTTTTTATGAAGTATGCTCTTTCGCTTAATACAGCAGATAGGCAAGCGGCAATTATGTATATGCTTGCAAGGTATGTTTTAGGTGCTCGTTTCTTCCTAATGCCCGATGATGTGAAGCTTATGCCTCGATTATATCAAGCTTGACCTCCATAGAGCAGGCTGAACGCATTAAAGCTATTCGTGAAGATCCCAAGCGTCTTTGCCTAAGCAATGTATTGCTGTGTGAGAGGTTGAAGCGCATCGTGTCACAAAAAATATTTCTGTTGCCGGGCAATTACAAGCGGATATGACGATTACCATATGGTGGGGCTCGTGAAATGCGTACACAATATTTATCCATTGGACTTTATACGCAATCCCCAAATCACCTGACGATTTACCCACAATTATTACCGATGAACTTTCACCATTGTCATTCTCGGTTCCGGTACAGAAAAAAGCATTGATAATTTGACCAATCGTTTTGGGTTTGACCGCTCAAATATGGGCTTGTCGTTATGCCTTATCTCGCCTTGGCAAGTCATATCTCGTAATCGTGCAAGGGCAAATCTTGTGGCCAAATTTTTTTGTAATCCCGTACCGGCACAGGCATGTCACAACTTGTCTTAACCTGCAACTTGTCTTAACATTGACCATCGGTGCCCAACCGCTTTGGGCATTTTCCACCA
>CAYJDL010000259.1:0-2639 GCA_964368885.1 uncultured Desulfovibrionaceae bacterium
TACCTTGGTCACCATTGATGGCGTAAGCAATGTTGATGCCCTATTGGCAACTGACTCAACAAGAACAGCACCAACATCTACATCAACTTGGCCTGCATTTGAAATGGAAATTTCTCCCACTGATCCTATTCAAAGTGGTGTAGTACCTTCAACTATGGATCTTGTATTCACTAAAGATGATGGAACTACTTATACCCAAACAGTGAGCGGAAGTGACTCTTGGAATTCAATTAAGGCGGATTTAACAGCAGCTGGCATAACAGTTAGTAATGATGCTTCAGGGGCCTTATTGTTAGATGGCGTTGTATCAGTAGCGGGTATTCCGCAAGCAATGGGCGTATCGGGTTCCCTAGGTAGTTCTGATGCTTGGCAAGTACAACAATCGCAAGATGCAATTTTTAAGATTAACAATTGGCCACAAACTCTTACTTCAAGTACCAATGAAGTGACAGAAGTAATTGAAGGTGTAACTCTTTCTTTAAGAGACGTTGGAACAGCGCAAATTACTGTGGCTTCTGATACTGACTCTGTTAAGGATAATATCCAAACCGTTTTAGATGCAGTCAACTCTGTTTTGAAAAAAGTGCAAGACTTAACTGCTATTACTGACGATGTTGACACTACTTATGATGACACAACCGATAATGGTGGTCTTGCCAACACCTCTGGCTCTGCTTTAACCGGAGATTATAGCACCCAACTTTTTACAAGTCGCATGAAGTCAGCCTTGGGTGATTATCCTCCTGGCTTTGTTCCCATGAAGCCCGACGACATTTTCTCTGGCGACTTTGTAGCAAGCCTTGCGCAGATTGGAATTAAAATTTCAGCTGATGTTGATTCGCCTGATTTTGGACTATTTGCCATTGCACCTCACGGCTTAACTGAAGAAATTCAAGCTTTTGACCAGCAACTTTTTGATGACGCCATTGCCAACAACCTAGAAGATGTTATTGCTTTCTTTTCCAATGATTCCGTGGGTCGATCTTCTTCGGCTGATTTTCGCTATGCCAATCATATTGATGGCTTAGCTAATCCCGGAACTTATGATGTTAGCTATGATATAGATCCAAGTGGCAAACCAATTAATGTCATGATTGGCGGAGTACTTGCAAATCCAAGTGAAACAGCCAACAATACATTCACCTCCGGATCAGGTGAAGCAGCAGGTATATCAATTGTTATTGAGAACTTAACACCAGGAACTTCGTATACAGGCACGGTTTCTGTGCAGCAAGGTAAAGTCAACCAAATGATAGACTTTTTTGCTGCTGAATTAAAATATGTAGAACCAAGCCTAAGCGATCCTAGCCTTGGAAGCGACAATGGTGGTCTAATGATTGCCAAGGAAAGCTATGCTGAAATGATTGATCGTATTGATCAGCAAATTAGCGATGAGCTTGACAGGTTGGAGCGATGGGAACGAACTGAAAAGCTTAAATATGCTCGCCTTGACACTTTACTTGGCGCATACAATGGCAATATGGAAGTACTAAATCAACAATTGGCTCAATTAGCTTAAACTTTTGTGAAAAAATTATTTACGACGTCCTTAAGTTTTTATATGCATTGCCGATATAAATTATAGACTCTAAAGCATCGAGAAATATAAAAATACAGAGGGTACTATGAACAAGGCAGCACAAGCCTATTTCCAAACTAAGGTAAATACCACAGATCAAGGACAGCTCTTGCTCTTGCTCTATGATGGCGCATTACGCTTTTTACAACAGGCTCGAGAAAAAATGTTGGTTAAAGATTATGCTGCAAAAGGTATTTTTATTTCTAAGGTTATTGATATTCTAAATGAATTAACAAATACGCTTAACCTTGAAAAAGGTGGCACTTTAGCAGAGAACTTGAACAATCTATACTTTCTTTGCACCACGAGGTTATTGCAAGCTAATTTGAAAATGAATGTTGAACAATTAGATAATGTTACAACAATCTTAACTGGTTTACGTTCGGCATATGCTGAAATTATAGAAACGCCTGAAGCAAAAAAAGCTTCAGCTCAGATTTCTGCCAAATTAAATGTAGATGCATCGGTTAATCAACGTGCGCCTGTGCAAACGCAAAATAATAGCATGCCTACAAGTATTGGACGTATGCAGGCACGAAATGCTTATGGTGCAGCAAAAAGTGCACCAGCTATGAACCAAAATACCGATGCACAAACATCGGTTTCAAACCCTGTAATTACTAATACTATGCCCGTAAATGCAGCTATGTCAATCAATGCCAATGCGCAAATGACTGCCGAACCAGTAAAGCCAACGGAAACACCAGCAATGGATACTGTTAATCCTGCATTTAAATCTCAATTATCAGAAGCCATGAATGCAAATTCAACAGCAAGTAGTGAGAATATTCAGAAAGTAATACCACAAGAACCAAATCCAAAGGCATCCGCTATACCTTTTACTGCTGACACTCCACAAGTTAACGCAGCAACACCTAAAAAAGGTTTTGGAGTTTCAGGCTTTGCTTATACTAAGGCTTTTGGTAAATAAATAAACTTAAGCAAACGCTAAATAATTATTTTTTTGGGGGAAGATTTTTGTGAACAAAAATCTTCCCCCAAAATTATTGAATTAACGGAAGCACTGATTAAATCGCTACTTTCGATTTGATTATAATTA
>CAYJDL010000260.1:0-2610 GCA_964368885.1 uncultured Desulfovibrionaceae bacterium
AAAACGTTTTACATGTTTAAAAAGTAAAAATAATTAATAAATGCTTCCATAAATCAAAATTTATTTACAAAAGATAATTTATGTATAAAGAACAATATACGGCATTAATTTTAGCTGCCGGATTTTCAACCCGTATGCAAGGTTTGTATAAACCTTTATTACCTTTAACGGTAGTTTCCGATGACTTGACAAACTTTCAAAGTTATAGTGCTTTAGAAATTATTGCTAAACTTTATGCTAAAATGGGTATACGCCAAGTTTATGTGGTAAGTGGTCAAAGACAAAGACAGGATTTACAAAATACCATTGCTGACATTAATGCTCAAAACTATAGAGGATTAAAGCTTTTTGAAATTTCAAACCCCTGTGCAGAAGATGGTATGTTTTCTTCCATATGTATTGGACTGAAAGAAATTGCAGATAAATTTAAATATTGCTTTATTCATCCGGTTGATATTCCCTTAGTGCGGCAACTTACTATAGATTTTTTACTAAAAGCCAGCCTTTTGCATGAAAAAAGCATACTTATTCCATTGTATGATGGTCAAAGTGGACATCCACCCTTGATTCCATTGTGCTATAGCCAGCATATTCTTAACTATAGCCAAAATATGTCTTCCCAAACGTTCCAAGGATTGCAAGGTGCTATTTTTGATTTGCCAAAGCAGCATATCTCAACCGCCGATAGCCACATTCTTCATGATATGGATACCCAAGAAGATTATGATTTTCTGCATGAACAATCAATATATCAACATATTTTAAATGAACAAGAAGCCCTTGAGCTTTTGCACTGTTTGCAAGTTCCTAAACGTGGTATCGAACATGCCCAAGCTGTAGCAAATATAGCATCAAACTTAGCAATTGCCTATAATGATAAATTTGGTTCAGCACGCATGGATGTTGACATGGTCAAAGCGGCTGCTTTATTGCATGATATGTGCAAGACCCAGAAACAACATGACAAATTAGCTGGAAAAACATTACGTAATATAGGTCTTGGGATTCTTGCGCCCTTGGTAGAAGACCATACAGACCTTGACCTTGACCCCTCTGCAAAAATAAGTGAAAGGGAGTTAGTATATATTGCAGATAAATTCGTTATTGGTAGTAGAGCTGTGTCTATAAAAGAGCGTTTTGGACAAAAGATTGAACTTTATGCCCATATTCCTGAGGCGTGCCTTGCTATCAACGAAAGAATGCAAAGAGCTTTAAAAGTTGAGCAACGCATTTATGACGACTTAGGGAGGCTTTAATTTATTACTTTTCCCACTTTCAAGATAATTAAGGAAACACTGATTAAATTAATTTTTTGAGGGGGGAAGGGAAACTTTTCCCCAAAGAAAAAAAGAATAAATCAGCGTTTCCTTAAAGGTTAACTAGCTATTAATGGTCATGTTCATCACATTTTTCCCCTTTTTTGCAGGGGAAAAGAACAAAGCACCAATAAGCAACAAATGCCGGCAAGGTTACAAACATTAATCCGTAAGCCCATGTTTTCGTGTGTAAAAAATAATCATAAAATGTTACGAAACTTTCAGCAGCCATAAATTGCCTCCTAGTGGGAATCCTTAAAGTCAGGGTGTTCATATAAAACAGGCATATGATAGACAATAAAACGATAAGCAGTCACAATCAGCGTGACCACAAAGACTGATACGCAAATTTCTCCAAAACTTGGGAAGTAGCGTTCAGATGCAGGCAAATGATAGTTAAAGGCAATAAGGCTTACGTTAAAGCGATTTAAAACGATACCCAATACAGCATTAACCGAGGCAATGCGGCATAAGCTTAAATTACGCTCTCTTGCGCCCTTAGCATAAAGCAGAGCCGGCATAAGCACAAAGAAAATCATTTCTATCATCCACCAATAGCCATAGCCTGTGTTAAGATATTTGAAGTTATCTTGAACAGCCATATCAATGAATTTTAGGATGAAATAGGAAAATAGAATAAGAGATGCGGCACGAGCAAAGGCAACAGTCACACCATTAGCTTCACGCAAATGCGTTGCATCCATATAATCATGCACACCCTTATGAGCTAACATGCCTTCAAATATAACCATGGAAGAACCTGCAATCATGGAAGAAACAAAGAAGAACATTGGCATAAAGGGTGAATACCAAAGCGGATGTAATTTGCCGGGTGCAATAAGGAATAGAGCCGCTAAGGACGATTGATGTAAGGTTGATAAACAAACGCCGAAAATTGTCAAAATAATTGTAGCTCTAATAACAATTTTACGCCATTTAATTAAGAATGGGAACTTTGCTGCCAACCATTCCATAGGTGCTACTGCAAATTCAATCATCAGTACAGTAACATAAGTGGCAACGCATAAACCAACTTCAAAAAGAACTGAAGTTGTACCCGGGTAAAAGAACATATAGGGCAAGCGTAAAGGGTGACCAAGGTCATACAATAGAGCAACAACTACAAAGCTATAGCCTAAAAATGCTGTGGTTACAGCAGGGCGAACAGCTGAGTGAAATTGTTTTATACCAAAAATATAGCAGGCTACTGTGGTAAAATATCCACCGGCCGCTAAGGCTACACCGCACATAAGGTCAAAACCAATCCAAATACCCCAAGGGTAGTTGTCATCAA
>CAYJDL010000261.1:0-2601 GCA_964368885.1 uncultured Desulfovibrionaceae bacterium
AAGATAAGTACAAAAAAATAAAAAAACAAAGAAATAAAACTAAAAAGAAACATCCACAATATTGTATGTTTATTAAGCACCCCACGCCATAATGCCCACACCATGAGATATATAAAAACAAACGCCTTAAAATACATCACATTATCAAGATACATAATTTACCTCATGTTTATTCATTATCTTTTATAGTAATAAGATATATATATTAAACTATAGTTCATATTGCTGTCAACATTGTTACTAACCATATGTAAAGTTCGATAAAACGTATGGGAAAATGGCAAAAATCTTGGCATGAACAACAACCCTTGAGTATGCCCTTTTGTGCTGACCTCTATAATCGCTCTGCTCAGGGACGTAAATATAGCGGTGCAAATATGGTCAAGCTCATGTTGGCAAGTACTCTTAATGGACATAATGATGACCGATGGATGACATTTAAACAATTACAACAATTTCAAGGTGATAATCCTGAACTTAAAATGCACATTCGTAAAGGTGAAAAGGGCGTTAAACTCCTACGTCCTGAAGAAATTAAATTCACCGTTGATGAGGAAACAGGTAAATGGAATTATTTAAACGACAAACAAATAGCGGAATTACAAGCACAAAAAGAGCAAGGCATAAAAACCCCTGACATTCAGCGTTTAACCTTGTTTTATCTTAAAGCTATGTGAAAAATGATAAATCATCACTTGTTTTAAAACTCACATTTAGATATGATTCATAATCATCACGAGCAAAAAGTTTTTAATTTGCCCATGATATAATAATAGCTTGGAGAGAATACTACAAGTGAAATGTAGAGCCTCTCTAGTATAAACCACGGGTACACTATGGAATTATACAGAAAGATACTAGAAATGGGTCTAATACCATTTTTTTTCACATTATTTTTATTTTTGTTTTGTTTGTTTATGTCTTTCAAGTGTCACAAAAAATACAGTAAAGTTTTGGTTATATTTCTAAATATCTTTTGCGTGATATATTCCTTTTTTTTCGCATTATTCCTAGGCACCTCTAGTAGCCCTCGTGAGTCGCGTTTTTTTGGTTTTGAAGATGAGCTTCGAGCTGTACATGAATTTCTTAGAATAGAAGATATATTAGAACCCCTTGGCTTATATCAGGTGCTAGACGCAATTGCACTGCTCACCATGCTTTCTATATTACCTCTTTACTTACTTAACAAGCTTATCTTCTCTTTTTTTACTACAAAATCAATTATTTATGCTTTAATTTTTGCATATGCATTTTTGTTTTTTATAACAGATACTTTGTTAAAGAATTAAATATCATATGTCCATCAGTAGGCTTATCTTAAGCCTGCTGATGGACTTTAGATCTTAATATTTGTCGAATTGTTCAGGATAAAAGAACAAATTTACACCTTCACCGGGGCGGATTGGTGCAGTGCTACCATTTTTACGATTATCTAAATATCTTTTAAGGTATTTATCTCCTTGCTTATACCATGTCATAAGCACAGCTGCTATTTCTGGATCACTTAATCCATTAAGAGCGCCTATGCTTTCAAGTTGCTCTTTGCCATGTAACATTTCTGCTGCTGCAAGCCACACCGTACCTTGATAAGTAAGTATCATTTCTTTAACAAACGCCTTCCATTTCTCTTGGTTCGTAGCATTACTATCTACATGTTGAAATAAAAATTGTTGCATAGAAAGGCGCAGATTTTTCTCTTCTTGCGTTAATTTTCTTCCATAATCTCTATAAATATCACTACCAATGATGTATTTTTTAAAAAGTGGGTGTGCGGTGCTTTTTTTAAAGTTCCCTGGTCCTATGTCATGTTTAGGATTATTAGGGTCAAGTATCCATTCTTCATAATCTCGATTCTGAATATTTGCATCTAATGCTTTATATGATGTTCCTACTGATACTAAGTTATCCTGAAGTGCATCAAGTCGATCACCTATTATCCACCTATCATGTTGACTACTTTTTTCATCAACAATTGCTCCTGCGATAGCTTTGGTTGGAATACCAGTTACACGGGAAGCTGAGATGATATATGGCTTCACTTTTTCTACTATATCAAAAGCTTCCTGAGTATATTTAGGATAATTATCTTTTTTCATGCTTTCCCATACATCGCCATATTGCTTTTGCAGTACTGCACTAGTAGGTTTATTTGCAGTTTCATCAGGTTTGCTTGTTTGCACAGAGCTTAGACTTGTATCCTGAGATATAACAGTATTCGTATGAGTATTGCCAGCATGTGCTAATGAAGCACCAAATGTATTTTGTAACCATTCATAGATTTTTTGTAATGAAGTCCTACCTCGTGCTTGAATTACAGACTTGTTAAATGAATTTGCTTCACTAAACCTTTGTCCAATAGCTTGCACGTGTTCCTTATTGGTAAGTAGTGCAAGTTGTTGCATATCATTATCGGTAATAGCCTTGGTTAAGCTTTTTAAATACATACTCCTTGCGGCAAGGCGAGTTTCGTTTTGGTTAAAATCCTCTGTGCCTTTAAAGCTTTCATCAAGCATATTCAGGGCACTTCTAACCAGACTTTTTTCACCTTTGTTAAGGTTTTTCTGTATCTGTGATAACTGCTTAAAGGTGTTGATCTTTAAA
>CAYJDL010000262.1:0-2596 GCA_964368885.1 uncultured Desulfovibrionaceae bacterium
AATCAATAATAGTATTGAAATTAACTTTCTCCACAGCATATTGAAATCTTAATTGATTATTTATGTTTACAATAATTGTTTGAAGTTCATCTCTATTTAGAGGTTCTTTAGTCATAAAATTACCTTTTATAGTCCAAAAATATTTTTGTATTGAATGTAAATCAACATCTATTGTTAGTGGAAGAATTTTATATTGCTGTAAATCTGATTGTATCATGTTTATGTATGATTCATCTTCTGTATCTTCCCATTCAGCTGTTCTTAAGATATATAATTTTACAATGAAGCTATTAAGTAATTCTATATCACTTATTGTTTTAATTCCAACTTGACCTGTATCAGGTAAAGGATCTCCAGCCACAGGTGGTATTGGATTTAAAAAATTATTCAAGCATTCTAAATCTTTGACATCAATTACACCATCTTGATTACAATCTGCTAATCTTTTTTGATAAGTTGTAAGAGAATATCTTATTGGATCAGCTAAATAATTTTCTAATAATGCTATATCTTCAGCATTTATATAACCATCCATATTAATATCCCCTACATAGAAGTTTACAGCTAATCCTGGATCATTTGTGAGATCTGTAGCTCTTACATTTGCTACACCAGGTTCTCTAAGTACAGCTTTTTCAAAATCAGCTAAAGTTATTAATGTATCTAATGTATTTTGAAATTTAACACTTTCCTTTCTAGCTTCATCAGGTGTTTCTGGATTATAACCAAAAGTACTATCATAATGTGTAAAATGAATAAATCCACTAACATTATAAGTAACAGCAGTTAAATTATCCCCACCTTTACTATATACACTTCCTGTTAATGTTTTTAAAGTATTAGCTAAGATTTCACCATCTTCACCTTTACTTCTTATATAAAATATTTTAAATTTAGTAACATTAAAATTACCCCAATAATCTATTAGCTCTAAATAAGCTTTATCATTTACATCTACCCCAAATTCAAAAAATCTTCCAACATATGTTGTTAAATAAATATTATCTTGTAACTCCCATACTTCATTTTGATCATCTACTAATACTATATGATATTGATCGATGTCACTATTATTAAGATAAATACGATTATTAATTACATCATCTGATGTATAGTTATATCCATATATTGAATGCCAAGGTTTACCTGTTTCAGGATAAGGACTACTTGATACTCTTAGTGGAGTAACTGGAATACCTTGCACTAATTCTACTAATGTTTCTAATCCATTATTAGTCATATTAGATGGTAAATCATATTGATCAAAAGTGCAATATGTTAATTCTTGATTTTCTGTAGTAAATGTACAAAATCTTGGTATAACAGCTGAATTAGAATATGTATTAACTATATTAGCTTCTAATGTTGCTGATCTATACCAATTCATTTTATATCCAATTAATTTGTAAATTGTAGCTGCATTTTTTCTTTGTGTTACAGAATCTGGATATACTTCTAATGATTGCATATCTTGAGAATAAAATAGCATATCACCAAGTATTGACATTAATTTAACTAATATAATACCTGGATCATTGGTATCAGTACTTTTCCATTTTTGGGTAATCGCTGGAATACTATTTATTAAATCATCTAATATATTTACATAATCTTTACTTGTATAATCTATTTTAACTGGTTCTGAATCAGCTATTGATATTTGATTTATTGCCATTATTTTTCTCCTTCTTATAATAAAAAAATATTATTAAGAGTATGATTTCTCTTAATAATATTTTACTTTACATGATTTTGTTAATTTCTGCTCTAAACATATACTTTTATATTAGTATTTCAGAGTCAATATAATAAAAATAATTTTTTTACGAGTTTATTTATAGCATTTTAACAAATCTGATAAAAGTACATAATCATTTTTTGAAAATTTACTTTTTGAATTTAACTCATTAATATTATTTATTAACTCATTAATTTTTTTCTTACATCTCTTTTGCATTTCTTCTTGGCTAATTATTGATTCATCATATTTCACATTAATCACCTTCCTAGCTTAGATTTATTTAATTTAAAATGAGGTTTATTACTCATACTATAGCATTCGAATGAATTAGGGCATTTTTTAGCATTATGTAAGTTTCTACAATAAAAGCAATCCTTTTCCTTTAAATTATGGAATTCTCTTTTATTAATTATTATAATTAAGAATAAAAAATAAGAAAATAATATAATAAATATAATAAATAACATAATATAAATGTAAATCATAAATTCACCTCTTTTAATTATTATAACAACTTAATTAAGTATAAGGATTGTCAGTAGTTGATATATCTAAATTGTATGAATTGATTTGACCTGTTTCCAATATTGTATATTGTATATAAATTTTTACATTTTTATTTTGCTGATCTATTATAATATCATTGTAACCCAATGATATTCTCGGTTCATAAGCTGTTACTGCATTTACTATATCCTCTATTAATAAATTTTCAACTATTAAACCTTGAAACATAAATACTCTTTCTAATAACATACACCCATAATTAGGATTTCCTAGCATTTCACCAGGTCTTGTTCTTAATAATATTCCTAAACATTCGTTAATACTTTTTTCTCCACTAGAAAGATTTGT
>CAYJDL010000263.1:0-1924 GCA_964368885.1 uncultured Desulfovibrionaceae bacterium
ATTTTCATAAGCTTTATCGCTGGTAATAATAAGCGTGGACTTAATGGTCTTACAAGCAAGCACAGCTTCAAGTACAGAAGCCGTACCCATAATATTAACATTTAAAGTATCATAAGGATTTTCATAAGATGGACGCACTAAGGACTGTGCCGCCATGTGCAATACAATATCAGGCTGTATCGCCATTATTTTTTCTTTCAAATAAGAATTGTCTAAAATGTCGGCTCTTATATGGGTACAAACATTTTGAACATTGGCAAGTTCCCATAAAGAGGGGCTGCTGGGAGGAGCAAGGGAGTAGTCAAAGACCTCTGCCCCAAGCTCATTTAAAAGTAAACATAGCCATGCCCCTTTAAAGCCTGTACCCCCTGTAAGGCAAACTTTTTTGCCTACATAGAAATCTTGCAATCCTTCCACAATATTTTACCACACTTTCCACTGAGCGTTGTTATTTTCCCAAAGCTTATTCAAGCGCTCTGTATCCCGTATAGTATCCATACACGCCCAAAATTTTTTATGTCGATACATCATAAGTTCCCCTTCTTTTGCTATCTTTTCAATGGCGCCAAACTCCAAATCACAAGAAGGGTCTAATGATAAATAATCTAAAATTTTACGATTGCAGACAAAGTATCCTGCATTGACAAAAGCTGTGCTATCACTTTCGTTTGGTTTTTCTTGAAATGAAAGAACTTTATTTCCATCAAGTTTAAGCTCGCCAAATTGTGACGTAGGGCTAATGCCTGTTAGGGTAAGCATTTTTCCATGGGAGTAATGAAAGTCAAGCACAGCGTTAATATCAATATCAGCAACACCATCACCATAGGTCATCATGAATGTATCGCCGTCGATATATCTTTCAATTTGCTTGAGTCTGCTCCCTTTTAGATTATCCGCTCCGGTATCAGCAAGGGTGATTCTCCAACCCGCTTCATCATGCCCATGATGAATTTTCATTTTTTCTGGCTTACCAAGCTCTAGGGTGACATCATTATTCATCCATTCATAATTGACAAAATAGTCTTTAATCATTTCACCTTTATAGCCAAGAGCAAGCACAAAATCCTTATGCCCATAATGCGCGTATGTTTTCATAATATGCCACAATATTGGATATTTGCCTATGTGTACCATAGGTTTTGGGCGGAATTCCGTTTCTTCTCGAAGTCTTGTGCCAAGACCTCCACAAAGGATAACAGTTTGCATAATCAGTCCTTAATACACTTCAAATACCCATCTGGAGCGACGGAAATTTGTAATTTATGGTGGATGGAAGCATTGATTTCAAAACGAGCATTGCTTTTAAGAAATTCCCATACTGCGGTTTTGGGATTGTTGCCCACATCCCATGGCCTATCAGAAAAGTAGCCCGCCGGCATATCTTCAATAACTGTATCAAAAACAACACAATAGGAGCCTTTTTTTACAAAGGGAGTATAAAGTTCAAGCTCTTTTAATACATGCTCATGTGTGTGCATAGAATCTAAAACAACGAGAATTTTTTGGGCATCTTTAGTAAGCGCTTTAACTTGTGCCACTGTGTTTTCAGCTATGGAAGAGCCTTGTACTAAATCAATATATTTGGAAAGAGGATGCATTTCGATGCTCTCTCGATTGTGAGCACGAATGTCGATATCAACACCGATAACCCTCCCGTCAATATCCATCATTATCAGCATACCAGCATAAAAAATAAGCGAACCACCACGAGCAACACCTGTTTCGATGATACAATCAGGCTTAACTTCCCAAATAAGCTCTTGCATAGCAACTATGTCTTGGGGGTACTGTATAATAGGTGCGCCCATCCATGAAAAATGGTAGGAATAGTTAGCATTTGCACTAGCTTCAAACCATTGCTTTGTCGAATTTTGCAATTTGTTATTATTAAACATAGCCGTTATTTCTTGTACTACTTGGTTTT
>CAYJDL010000263.1:1934-2547 GCA_964368885.1 uncultured Desulfovibrionaceae bacterium
TTTGTCGTCCATTTTTACCTCTTCGGTCTTTCATCGCGCAAAAATAATGAGAAAAGAATACATTTTTCCCAAATTAAAATTTAAATAAAATCTTACTACCCTCTCAAAAAAGTGATTTAATCAATGCTTCATGAAGCAAACTCTGATTTACTCTTTCTTTAATGGAATAAGTTTATTAATTGGCGCACCCATAGCAATCATGTTTTGAGGAATATCCTTTGTAACTACTGATCCTGCTCCTATAATACTATTTGCACCGATGGTTACTCTTGGCAAAATAGTTGTCCCTGCACCAACAAAAACATTACGTTCGACATGGATACAGCCACAAAGCGTACAACCTGGAGCTATATGAACACCTTCCTCAATAATGCAATCATGTTCTAGTATACTTCCAGTATTAACAATAACACCTTTTTTAACTAGAGCATTTGCACAAATACAAGCTTTTGGTAAAATTTGTGTGCCTTCAAAAACATGCGCAGTTGAAGCAATAAAAGAGCTTGAGTGTGCAAGCATCGGGGTATCGATTCCATTTTTTGCAAACAAACTCAAAATATTTAACCTGTCATTACCCTTTTCACCACCAATAGCTACAGCACCATAAAATTTT
>CAYJDL010000264.1:0-2523 GCA_964368885.1 uncultured Desulfovibrionaceae bacterium
CGGTCAAGGTCATGGACAAGTATTTTAGTAGCACTTAATAGGCACGAACCAATTTTCTTTGATGAGTTTAAAAATGTCTAAATGTTTTTGTTTGAATTTAGATTGACACTTTAAACTTGAATGCAAGAAACAAAATATTTTTTTTCGTAAGAAAAATTCTTATTGAAAGTTTTTTTGAAAAGACAATTATCTTGAAGACGGAAAGACTTTTTGTGAACAAAAAGTCTTTCCCAAGAGAAAAAGAATAAACCAGCGTTTCCCTTAATTTCTATATGTCCCTTTTAAAGTGTACTGGTCAAGAATGTGTCCATCCATTTGTTTATAAAGATCATTATAAAAGAAACCATTTTCTAAATTTAACATTGTATCTAAAGCATATACATG
Organism: uncultured Desulfovibrionaceae bacterium; assembly: GCA_964368885.1. GTDB lineage: Bacteria > Desulfobacterota > Desulfovibrionia > Desulfovibrionales > Desulfovibrionaceae > CAYJAD01. The sequence continues at coordinate 385 of CAYJDL010000264.1, forward strand.
AACTTCATAAAGGTGTGGTGCATCTGGTGGTGCCATTCCACCATAAAAAGAAGATAGTTCCTTGCTTTGGCTTCCACCTTGCATACTTGTCCAACTATTTAACCCTTGCACAAAATCTTTTGTGGTTTGACTTTCGTTTTCAAGAATTTCTGTTTTTGTTATATTGGCAGCGGTCCAGTGAATCCAAGAAAATCCGCCGCTTACTGGGAATGCATCTTTATCTTCAAGCACTACCACATATGACTTTGTGCCTTTTGGGGCATTTTCAATTTTTAACGGAAGTGAATAAGTTGGCATACCATTTTCATTAAATTGACTGCCATGTTTTCCATATTTATCCTCAATAACACCATTTACAATTCCACTACTTGTTACTTTCATACCTTCATTCTCCTTATTTAAATCTTTATTTAAGACTCCCTTACAATACACAAAGCTGTCACTTATGACAAGGATTTTGATATATTAGCAAAAACCCTCTTTGTATCTTACTTGACTTAATGGTACTAAGTGTTTAAATTTTGATGTGTAAATTAAGGCTCATGCAAAGTTCACTATGTGAATTTTTATTACAATACTTTAAAATAAGGAAGTTCTATGGCAAATTTGAATAGTATTCAAGGTAGCAAAACCTCTAATTTAAATTCTGCAATAAGCGAAAGTACTGCTGCTAGACCAAGGTCTACTCAAATGCAAGATGCAGCGCAGGTGCAAGTTGCTCCTAGGAATTTAACTTCGCAAATGCAACTTACTTTTGATAGATTGCATCACTTAACTGAGGCAAATGTAAAAATGCATAATTCATCATTGGATGTAAACGTATTTGAGCAACAATTTAAAAATCTTTCCAGTGGTTCTCAAGATGTGCAAGAAGCTTTTGTTTTGGTAAAAGCGAAAATGATGGAAGTTAATTTGGCCATGGCTGACCTTGATGCCAAAAATCTTAATGAGGTCATACACAAAGCCAATGTCGATCCTTTGGTGAAATATAGCATTAATGCCCAAAACAAGCTTAAAGATGCATTGGGACTTTTAACAAAAACATCCGGAGTGGATTTTTCAGCTCAAATGAATATGTGTGATCGACGCATTTCTGAAACGCTGAATTTTGTAGGAAAAATGATGCCATATGTAGGCAATGGTGGCATTCCAGATGATATAAATGCAAAAAATTTTAGCGACAATATAAGCAATATAAGTTTTGAAATGCACGGTAGTCAAGGCATTGTGGCAGGCGTACAAAAAGAACTTAATGCAGTCTTTTCTACTCTTGATAAAGTTTATACTAAACTTGATGCTTTGGAAGAAAGCCCACATTTACTAAATCATAAAGAATTTACCTCTTCTGTTCAAACAATTACTAAAAATATTAAAACTATTACAGATAAAATTGATAATGCCCAAAAACAAAATATAAACTTAAATTTTGAAAATTCCAGTATAAATGCCATTAAGACTTCGTTAAATTGCGCTAAGGAACGTCTTGAGCATCTTAAAAATGTAAGCAAACATGAAGTTGTAGATCTATTACTTAATGATTTCGATAAATATTATTTAAAAACAGGTGAAGATTTTATTAAATTTTCTCAGACTTTTAGCCGTAATGATAACTTTAAAACATTTTTGTTAAAGCATTTTCAAAATATGGAAGATATAAGCAATGTTTTACATAAAAACCCTATAAATTCAGATAATTTACTGTCAGTCCTGCAAAAAACAAAGCAGCACTATTCAGACAATATGTCTTTAACCGATGATATTACCTTATGTATAAATGCTGCAGGGGAAAAAGATCCTGTATTATTTCAGGAAAGACTTGAAGCTATACGGACTGTACTATCAAAAAATGCTGATGAGCATATAAATGATTTTATTATGCCCTTGCGCACTTATGAACAAGAACATCCCGGCACAATTGCTCATGCATCTTTTATATATCATGATACTTTAAAAATGCAGAGTGAAAAATTAGTTGCCGTACTTACCAAGAGTCCTAAAAATATTCATGAAACGGGTGAATTTATCAATGCTGCCTTTAATAGCCCTGTGAATCTTTCCACTATGGTCGAAATGAAAATGAGAGGTTTTCCCCTTAGAAATGCTCAGCTTAATGCTACAGATATAAACTTTAAGACTGAT
>CAYJDL010000265.1:0-442 GCA_964368885.1 uncultured Desulfovibrionaceae bacterium
AGATCATAGAAGTAATACAGAAATTGCAGATGTGGAAGCGGTATTAAATGGACGCATCAATACTTTTCAACGAGACTATCTCTTGTATGAGCATGATAAAAAGCAATAAACCACCTTATTTTCAAACCTCTTTATCAGGAGAGACCCAAAAGCTCGTAGAGGAACTCTATGCAGCTCAAAGGGAGCTATTGCTTGGTGACAATGGAGGTTGCGGAGCTGATCCAACATATTTTGTGGTAGCTAAGCTCATTTCGCATCTTGATAAAAAGGCATGGGAAGAGCTTTGTACCTTAACCCTTCCCACCGGATGGTATGCTCTGGAGCTTATGGAGCAAAGCACTTTAGCGCAAATATCAAGCTTAAAAAATGCTTCACCTTCTCCACAGTGGATTCAGCATCTTCTTTTATCAGCGTCCTTTTTAAAACAACTAAAATCTGAAAT
>CAYJDL010000265.1:457-2454 GCA_964368885.1 uncultured Desulfovibrionaceae bacterium
GTGGAAGATATTTTAGAAGAATGTAAGCGCAACGCCTTGCCATTAAGTGCAGGGGTGGCTGTGCATGTCGGACCTGAGTGTAGTATTCAAAACTTTCTTGAACACGCTGCAATTGCACTAAAGGAAGCTTGTTCGCATAAGGAAGTTTCTTTAAGTATTTATAAAAAACCCAATGCTAGCCTCGAAGCAAAACGCACCCTCGTTCAAGGGCATGAAAAACGTTTTCTTTTTGGCACCCAAGACGAGGTATAAAATGGCAAACACTACAATGAGTATTTGTGTCATGAGCGGTAAAGGTGGTGTTGGTAAGACCAATATTGCCCTTAACCTAGCTTATGCTTTTCAAAATATGTCCTTACCATCCCTACTTATGGATTGTGATATGGGACTTGCCAACCTTGATGTTTTGCTTGGCATTACTCCTGAATATACTATGCAAGATGCTTTGCTTGGTAATTGTGATATGAAAGATGTTTTGCATAAACTAGATAAGGGATTGGCTGTTTTGCCTGCTGCTTCAGGAATGCCGGATCTTGTGGAGTTGGATGCAGATCATCGTGAAGTGCTTTTAAAACGTCTAGATCCACTTTTGAGTGATTTTCATTATGTATTTATGGATCTTGGTGCCGGTATTACAGATATGGTTCAAGCCTTTGCAGTAATGGCTGCATTGCGTGTTGTTGTGGTTACGCCGGAGCCAACTTCTTTGACAGATAGCTATGCACTTATTAAAATTTTGTATAATGATCATGGATTAAGAGATTTCATGGTTATTGTAAATCAGGTTGAAAATGCTAAGGAAGAAAAACAAACTTTCAATAAGTTACATATGGCCTGCCAAAAGTTTTTAGGGATTGAGCCTGTTTTGCTAGGTTCAGTTCGCTATGATTTAAAGCTAATGGAGGCAGTTCGTATGCAACAACCTTTATTACGCTTTGCTCAGGGTAGTCAGGCAAGTGTAGATTTTGAGAATTTGGCAAAAAAAATCCAAAAAATTCGACTAAATATGATAGACACTTTGTCAAAAAGAAATGTTTTGCATATTCCTGAAGAATAGATATTTACTTTTTACTGGAAATTCTGTAACTTACAGAACGTGCTTAAATTATAGTTTATATATGTGGGAGATATTATGAATAAAAGCGAACTCATTAAGGTGCTTGCTGAAGAGTGTGAATTACCTATGGAAGAAGCAACTTCTGTTGTTGCTACTTTTGTAGATTGTATGAAAGATTAATTATTAGCTGGCGAAAGGGTTGAAATTCGTGGTTTTGGTTCTTTTAAGGTTAAAGATTATGGCAGCTATACTGGACGCAATCCAAAGACTGGTGCAAGTGTTCCGGTCATTCCAAAGCGACTTCCTTTTTTCCGTGCTGGTAAGGAATTAAAAGAATATCTTAATCAATAGTTTGTTTGTGGGCATCTCTCAAATAAATTAATAATTTCTAAAAAGAGGATAATTATGCAGTTTGCTGGAGCATTCACGGCTTTAGTGACACCTTTTAAAAATGGTGTTGTTGATGAAGAAGGGTATAGAAATTTTATTGAGTGGCAAATACAGGAAGGTATAAATGGACTTGTTCCATGTGGCACAACTGGTGAATCAGCTACTTTAAGTCATGACGAGCATGAAAAGGTAATTGAAATTTGTATTGATCAGGCTAAGGGGCGTGTGCCGGTTTTGGCTGGTGCAGGATCTAATAATACCAAGGAAGCCATTAATCTTACACGTTTTGCCAAAGATGCTGGTGCAGATGGAGCTTTGTTGATTACGCCTTACTATAATAAGCCCACTCAAGAAGGGCTTTATCAGCATTATAAAGCCATTGCCGAAGCTGTGGATTTTCCTCTAGTAGTTTATAATGTCCCTAGTAGAACAGGCTGTAATTTATTGCCGGCTACTCTCGGTCGTCTTTCTAATGATTTCAAAAATATTGTCGGAATTAAAGAAGCAACTGCTAATATGACTCAAGTTTCTGATGTTATTGAGAATTGTC
>CAYJDL010000266.1:0-2429 GCA_964368885.1 uncultured Desulfovibrionaceae bacterium
CCAATTCATTATCAAGGCGTTGTTGATTGGTTGCATTAAGGATAAGATTACGAAATGAAGTACGTAAAGTTACTCGTACTCGGTCAAAAGCTTTTAACATATGATCTACTTCATCGGGAAATTGTACCTTTGGAAAAGTTCTATCTGTATCTCCTTGACTTAATTTACGAATTGCTATGTTTAAATAGCGTAATGGTCTTAGGGTGCGAGAAGTAATGAATAATGTTATAAGACCCATGCCAATTGTGCTTAGTATTGTTATCAAGATAAAGCTATAAGGGAAAGTGTTTGGGGTTTTTCCAAGTTCGTCACTGTCAATAAGTAAAACAAGTCGCCAGCCATCAGTACCTGAGCCAGCAGTGTCTAAAGCACTATACATTAATGTCGTTGGTGAATTCCACGGTAAACTCCATGCTTTGTTTTTTTCATCAAAAAGAGTTTGTATAAAACCATGCTCTTCCCCAAGGATTTTTTTTTCAATATTAATTAATTGCGGTATGTTGTATAATGTTGCGTCATCTTGAAGGTTTTGTGAGCCTTGGTACATGGAATGACCAGGAGGATAAATAATGTATTGCCCCATAGCATCCATAAGAATAGGGTTTGCCTTGTTGAAACCTGATAATTTTTGCAGTGCTTTGGCAAGCCAAGGTGTCGCAATTACTACACCGATCCAATATTTTGAATTGCTTTGCTCTTTAAAATTATTGCTTTTTAATTGTAAAGGATAAATCATCGAAGCATGTGGATTGTTTAATAAATCATTTTCCACCCATTGCTCTTCTTGGTTTGAACTTGAAGCCAGTTGTGAGACTAATTCTTCGGTTAAAGAATTAATTAATGCAGGGGCATACCCTTCTTCATTGCGCAAAGAAAGTAATAAGGTCTGCCATTTTCCAAAGCCTTTATGAATGTTAATGTATTTTTGGAAATTTGAAACTTCATATTTATGCGCAATCACACCCTTTTCAAAACCAAAAAACCAAGCCTGATCTTTGTTTGCCGCTATAAAACCAACTACAGGTATTTCAGCTGCAAGAGCAGATATGTGCGGACTGTCGATAAGGAATTGAAAAAAACTAATGGCTTCATGGGCAAAAAGTTTTTCAAAATATGTGGTTGTGTTTTTTTGATTTTCTTGCTCAATAGAATTTGTTAGCTTGCGCATATTTTCTTGAATATTTTGTAAAATATTTGAAGTAAATTCTATTTGAGCTTGCATGCTTTGCATGACTAGCGCACGAGCGTTATCTTGGCTTAGTTTATTGGAACCAAGGTAGAATATTCCTAAGCTTAAGATTATGAAAACAAACACATATAACGTAAAAAAAGTTGTTTGACGTATAGCTAAGTTGTTTTTCCAAGCTAGAATTATGCTCGCTTTAAGTTTTTTTAATGTTTGGTGTTGGGTATCGGTTTCTTCATGACCTAATCTTCCATCTTGACTTTCAAGGTCAGTTAAGAAGGTAAAGGAAAATTGATTACCATTATTGCGGTTATAAACATTATTATTTGTAAGTAAGCGTACAAGCGAAAGACCACGCTGTCCTATGGGGGTATTTTGGATATTGTCAACTGGATTTTCATTTTCTAATAATGGATTGAAAGGTGGTCCATTGTCCCATAAAATTACTTGAAATTCAAGTTTGTCCTTTTGATTGCTTGGTTCAATGCGAAGGCGAATCTTTGTTGTCCCTAAGGCTGTTGGGGTGTGGATACAAATATTAGAAAGCAATTCCTCTAAAACAAGACGTAAAGAAAGTTTGTCATCATAAGATGCGCCTTTTTGACCTGCCCATTCTTGTACAAGGGTTAAAATGCCTTCAACTGTGTGCATATCAGCTTTGAAGGTAAGGTCTAGCTTATGGGAGCTTTCCATAGCTTCTTGATCCATGGGCATATTTGTCATGCTTTATCCTATTTTTACGCTGTTATTAAGGAAACACTGATTTACTATTTAAAGTGATTTAATCAGTACTTTCCTTATCATGGAAATCAAACTTGGCAAAGTTCTTGACATGCCAAATTTTTTGGCATATTTTAAAATATTGCTTACAGTTCATGATAAGTTAAGGAAGCACTTACTGTGTTATTTTTTTTATGTGGCTTTTGCCTTAACTCAGCATATATCCTTAGGTGCATAATTTTCATTGCTTATGCTACTTTTAAAGACATGGACTGCCACGTAATGCCACGCATTATCCTTTTTTAAATTAGATAGTAGTGCGGCATTTCCTCGCAGTGACTTACGGTGGGACGCAAAGTCATTGCGAGAAAAACGCTCCGAAATTTTTTTAAACAACGAAGTTGCAAGCGTTTTTTAGTGGCAGCGACCCAAAGGGCGGCGAAGCCGTTTGCGTTAGACGAATCTTCAAGTCTTACGCAAATCGACAGCAACGCATCCATCTTAAAATTTACGTTTAAAACCA
>CAYJDL010000267.1:0-2415 GCA_964368885.1 uncultured Desulfovibrionaceae bacterium
TTTGAAGAGCAAAATATAAACACTTTAACTGCTGACGGAGAATTAATGCTTACTATTTTAGCTTCGTATGCACAAGAAGAAAGTTTGTCTGTTAGTGAAAACCAAAAATGGCGAATTAGAAATAACTTCGCTAAAGGGAAAACTTGTCATGGTACAATTTATGGGTATAGATTAGTTTATGGAAGTTACATTATCGTGCCAAGTGAATCGGAAACTGTTAAGCGTATTTTTAACGAATATATTGCAGGATTTGGATATCAAAAAATAGCAAATAGACTTAATGATGATGGTATAAAATCAAGATTCGGTGGAAAGTGGAATCAATCAGCAATAGCTAAAATGTTAAAAAATCACACTTACACAGGCAACTTAATTCTTCAAAAAACATTTATTCAAAATCACCTAACTAAAAAATCACTTAAAAATAATGGTGAACTACCTAAGTACTATGTTGAAGATAGCCATGAGGCGATTGTTGATATTGCTATTTTTAATAAAGTTCAAAAAGAGAGAGAATCAAGGATACACAAATATTCTAATTCACCTATCAAAACTAAAAAATATCTCTTTTCTAGCCTATTAAAATGTGCAAATTGTGGCAAAAATTATAAAAGAAAAACTACAGCTACTGGAGTTGTATGGATTTGTTCTACTTATAATTCATCTGGTAAAAAACATTGTGCCTCAAGGCAAATACCTGAGATTACACTTGAAGAAATGGTGGCTGCTGTAGCTGATATGCCTCTTATCGAAAAGATTATAGTATCAAACGGCAATCTGCTGACATTTATTCTCAAAGACGGAACTGAGGTTACAAAACAGTGGAAAGACCGCTCACGCAGTGAAAGTTGGACTGATGAAATGAAAGCTGACGCACGAAAAAAATCACTTGAAAGGAGTAAGACTGATGGCTAAAGTTACTATGATACCAGCAACGATAAACACTTTAACACATCTACCCACTGTTACAACAGCAAAAAGAAAAGTTGCAGGGTATGCAAGAGTATCAACCGATAGTGATGAGCAGTTTACAAGCTATGAGGCACAGGTTGATTACTATACAACTTATATAAAATCAAAACCAGAATGGGAGTTTGTGGGGTTATATTCTGATGAGGGTATAACAGCTACAAATACTAAAAAACGTGATGGTTTTAATCTTATGATAAATGATGCACTTGCTGGAAAAATTGACTTAATCGTCACAAAAAGTGTCTCGAGATTTGCAAGAAATACAGTAGATAGCCTTACAACGATTAGAAAATTAAAAGAGCATAAAGTTGAATGTTACTTCGAAAAAGAGGGAATTTATACATTTGATGGTAAAGGTGAACTTCTACTCACAATTATGAGTTCGCTTGCTCAAGAGGAAAGTCGAAGTATATCTGAAAACGTTACATGGGGGCAACGTAAAAGATTTGCAGATGGTAAAGTACATATGCCATACAAAAGGTTTCTAGGATACAAAAAAGGTGATGACGGAAATCCGGAAATTGTAGAAAGCGAGGCAGAAGTTGTACGGCTAATATACAAGCTTTTTTTAGAAGGTAAAGCCACCTCTAACATTGCAAATTTTTTAGAAGAACATAAAATTTCATCTCCTAGCGGTGGTGAGAAATGGAGCAAAAGTACTATCAATAGTATTTTGAGTAATGAAAAATACAAAGGTGATGCACTGCTCCAAAAGAAATTTACTGTAGATTTTTTAGAAAAGAAGATGAAACAAAACGAGGGAGAAGTGCCTCAGTACTATGTAGAAAAATCTCATCAACCTATTATAGAGCCAGACGAGTGGGACTATGTTCAAATGGAAATTGCAAGACGTAAAACAATTGGTAGAGCATTTAGTAGCAAAAGCAATCTTTCAACAAAGCTTATTTGCGAAGAGTGCGGTAGTTTTTATGGGTCTAAAGTTTGGCACTCCACTAGTAAATATAAACGCACGATATGGCAATGTAACCATAAATTTAAAAACAACTGTTGTACTCCATCATTTGATACAGAAAGCATAAAAGCATTATTTCTTAAAGCGTACAATCAACTGATGATGAATAGGAATAATTTAATTGAAGATTGTAAGTTAATGAAAAAAGCGTTATGTGATTGTGCAGTGATTGATGAAAATATAGAAAAATGCAGAGTAGAACTTAATAACATTGAAACACTTGTTAAAAATTTAGTATATGATAATGCTACTCTAACTTTGCGACAAAATGAGTACGATAATAAATATAATGTTTTAAACTCCCATTATGAAAAGGCTAATGCAGAGCTTGAAAGTCTTATAGCTTGTAAACAAGAGAAAATAGAAAAAAGTAATGCAATATCTCTTTTTATACGAAGTTTAAAGAAAAACCCAATTATACTAAACACATGGAGTGATACTATATGGGTGACGCTTGTCGAAAATGCTAC
>CAYJDL010000268.1:0-2391 GCA_964368885.1 uncultured Desulfovibrionaceae bacterium
TAATACATTAGAAGATATTAAAAAAAGTAAAGACTACATTTCATAAAACACTTGTTCCCTTTGGAATTTAATGATAATGGATTCACAGGGTAATTGTTTTAACGAAAAAAAGATATATAATTTTTTAACACTAGGGAAAGATTATGAGCGAAATATGTAGCATATGTAGTAAAAAATATGGTAGCGGAATTTTTTCTACTGCTGTAAAGCTCACACCAATACAAAACGAAGCACTTAGAGAACTTGGTTTTAATGAAGATGTGTGCCAAGAGTGTGCTGTGACTAAATTCACATCAGAGCGTGTCAAGCATCAACTATTTGTAAAAGAAAATAATTCATGTTACTTAAGCCTAAAAGATAAAATTATCAAGTCGATGAAGATGTCAATAGAACCAATTGTAAATGCTGTAGAGATTGGATTCGTAACAGGATACTCCACACTTGGAACGGGTATTTTTACTGAAATCACATCTAGTATAACAGATGCTTAGGTCTACAATCGAATTCTTATCAGCAGAAACTATTTGAAAGTGAAGATGCAGCAAGAAAAAATTTGCTTACGAATGCTTTTGGATTAGGTGCTAATGCTGTAGCAAACGTGCGCTATCAAATTATAGAAGCAACAGCTGGTCATGGAATTTTAATCGCATATTTTTATGGTACTGCTGTACTAGAAAAGAAGGAACATGAAGATAAAGATAAAGATTTTAAAACTTTTTCACTCTTAAGTGATGCGATTAACGATGCCCAACGAAAAATCAAACTTTTAGATGTATTTCTCCCCCAGTTAAACATTGGACAAAATATGTGGAGCAAGCTGTAAATTCAATGATTATATGATATACCGACTTTTCTTTAGCTTTGCCGGGTTTTCCGGCATCGTTTGGGAAAGTAGCTTTACACTTTTCATCGGGACAAGCAAAGAAATCAAAGCTTCCATTACTATCTTTGCGTTTACCTTGAATAAGCCGTAAGGTCAGCATGAGCAAGACCATTTTGTAAAACATCTTGTTCTGTAAACGGTTTGTTTTCTTCATCAAGTAAAAGACCATGCTCAACGGCAAATTGCACAGGCGAACGAGCAATGCGCCATAAGCCTTTGTCGTAAGATTCAGGGGAAAGCAGATACTTACCTTTACCCACAATTGGACGTAAACACGCAAAAGATTCTGCATTATGTGCAAGTAATTTATCTATATTTAGCCTCCGAGTAAGCTTACTTATTTTGCCCATAAAAATAGATATGATGCCAAGTGAAGCCAAAATCACAAAACATGGCCAGCGTACCCACGTGCCCACATAACGCAAAATGGATTGCATTTTTTCCCAAGAAAGGCTTGCAGGGTCAACGCTGCTTAAACGCTCACATATGCGAAAAGCTTCATCAGAAAAAAGCGCAAATACCTGCATTTGCCACTTGGCAAGGGTGAGCAATGTAGCGTTGACATAGGCACGATTTGTAGCGTAAAGGTGAGGAATTACAACAATAACAACCACAAGTAATGCTATCCAAACAAACATTTGAGCATCTAAGGTTTCTTTGTTGTGACTCATGGAGTACCGTCCTTGTGCAGAGCAAGTAAGGCAGTAACACCTTGTTTTTGTAAATTAAGTATATGCTCATGTACTTTTTGAGCGTACGCTTGACCTCGATGTGGAGTACCGGAATGGTAAGCCGCAACAGCCGACCAAATATTGCCTGTACGTTGCAAATTATCTTTCAAAAGCCATGCGGCAAAGTTTGCATTAACGCATCCGTCAGTAAGTACATTTTTAGGAGCTATTCCCTTACTTTTCAATAGATTACTGTGACAAGTATTTATTTGAAACGGCCCCATGTCCCATGTTCCGTTAGTGTTGCTGAGAGCTTCACCAACACGTCCACCTTCAACGCTTAAAATTCCAAGCAAAACTGCTAAAGGAACATTAAAGTCTTGTGATGCCAATACAATGCAATCTAAAGTTAATGCCTTAGTCGGAGGAAGATATACCCTATCTCGTGCCTCTGCCCAAAAAGGGAATGCGAACAAAAACATAAAAAGCATCATGATATAATATTTTGTTTTCATAGTATTTTATTGTAGTTTGTTTGTTATGGATATGGAATAATCACCACCTGAGCCTGTTACTTTGAAAGGACTGTTTTCTCCAATCTCGTTGATGGTTTTGTTTACTAATCCTTTGGCTTCGCTAATTTTTTCTTGAATCATAGAGTCAACTTGTCCACAAACTGCGCCCATAATGTCATCAAAGCTTGGAATGGAAATTCCGAGTGAAAAAGCATCTCCGATGCCCTTTATGCTTTCCAGTCAAGAAAAAATGTCATCACGGTCAGCTTCAGGGTCTGCCATGGCAGCATTTTGTACATCGGTGGTACGTTGATTTCGTTGC
>CAYJDL010000269.1:0-2390 GCA_964368885.1 uncultured Desulfovibrionaceae bacterium
AGCAACGTATGAATATAGCTATATTATAAAACTCATTATTATTTTTGTTAGGTTATTAATAACAAATAATCCACTAAGTGGATTATTTTTTTTTGCTATTTTGGTAAAATAATATTAATTAGAAATCAAATTCTAGTAAAAAATAAATTTTAAAGGAGATTATAAAAAATGGCAGTATTTAAGAAAAAAGATAGCAAAAAAGAAAATGTAAAGGAAGAAGTTTTACAAAAGGTAGCAGAAGAAGTTAAAGTTGCAGCTACTGAAATAAAAGAAGAAAAAAAAGAAAAAGTAGAAGATATTAAAAATGTAGTTGAAAATGTAGAAAGTAACTTAGAAGAATTAATTGATAAAGAAATGGTGAAAGTAGAAAATAAAAAGAATAAATTAGTAAATACAATAAAAGAATTACCTGAATATTTTTTAATGTAATAAGTAAAATATTATTAGTTAGAAGAATAATCTAACTATGAGGTAGAAAAAATAATACCAATCTCTTTTCTTTGTTTTAAGTTTAAACTTGAAAATATGCAAAAAGTAAAGAGTAATATCAATACAAAATTGATAGAAAAATTTAAAAGAGGAGGTAAATGTATTATGGCAGAAAAAGATTTCTCAGTACTACCAAAAGTAGTAACTTTAAAAAACACTAGTGAAACTCAAGTAACTTCTTAAACTTCATAGAAGTTTTACAACCTGGTGATAGTATAAAAATTACTACTACTACTTCAGAAGAATTAGCTTTCTATGTAGCTCTTAATGATGAAGCAGCTTGTTTAGAAGTAACATTCGCTTAATTGCAAAACCAAACACAAATATATAATTTATAACAAAGGTATTAATTAGTAAAAACTAAATTAATATAAAATTAAAGTAGGCTGGCGAAAAGAATAACTACCTCATTCTAAACCAGCCTATTAAACAAATAAATATAGGAGAATAGTATGGATAACGAACAACTAAATCCAATATTTGATGATAAGGATCTTACGCCTCCGAGAAATTATCCTCGTATGAAAAACAGATTAAAAGAAATAGTAGAATATATTGAAACGAGATTTGGAGTTCCCTTTACTGAATTGGAATTAAATCCTTCGGAAATTAAAAAAGTGGTAGAACAATGCTTTAATGAAATAAAGCATTATATGACAGATATTTATAGTGTAACAGTACCTTATGCTCAATGCGTTGATTTAAAAGACTATAATATAAGTAGCGTTGAATCAATATATAGAGGTAATGACAGTATATTAACAGGTTTACCTTTTTCAATACCAGCTGTTAATTTAGGTAATGTAACTGGTGTATATAATTTAGATCAATATGCAGATGCTATTAACGTAAAAAGGAATTTAAATATCTTATCTACGGATATGGATTTTGTGTGGGATAAACCAAACAGAAAGCTTTATATAACAGCTAATCCAAATGTACCTAGTTATGTAACTATTAATTTTATTCCTGAATATTTTTACGTTGATGATATTAGAGAGCAGTATTGGGATACACAATTAAGAAAATTATCCTTAGGAACTTGTCAAGTAATAGTTGGGGATATAAGAAATAAATATAAATCAAATTCAACAAAGTTCACAATGAATGGTGATGATTTAATATCTAGAGGGCAAGCTGAAATAGATTCAGTAAGAGCTTATTTAGATGAAAACAAAGATATATTTACGGTACTTAATTAAAAAGTACTTAATATAAAAACTATAATATTATAAGAAAGGAAAGATTATGAGTAAAAGAATGAGCTTAACAGAAGCAACACAATTAGCTTTACAAGGCAAATTAAAACTTAAAGAATCATTAGAAGTTGAAATAGATGATAATGATGTTATTGAAATAGAAACTGAAACTAAGAAAGTAACTATTGAAAATAATAATGAAGAAGAAGCAGAAGTTGTTGAAATTACTGATATAATAGAAACAGTTCCATTTGAAATAGAAACTTGTGAAGAAGAAATTGATTCACAAAATGAAGAAATGGAAGACGCGGAAGTTATTGAAGTTATAGAAATAATGGAACCTGCAGAAGGTATAGAAATTATTGAAATAGAAGAACCTGCGCAAGAATTAATAGAAGAGCCAATAGAAGAGCCAATAGAAGATGAAGAAAATATATTAGAAGAAAATGTTTGTATATCAAAAAAACAAGAAAGTGTAGAATCTGATATAGAAAAAGCAAAGGACTTAATTCTAAAAATGGAAGAAACTTCAATGCCTTATAAAGGTGAAAGTAGAAGACAAATAATCAAAAATTTAAAAGAATTAGGAATCGAAGATAAAAACGAAAGATTCAATTTAGCGATTATTATTAAAGAAATAGAAAAAGACAATGATTCTAAAAAAGAAGAAAGATTTCTAGGAGCTTCTGAAGACACAATAAA
>CAYJDL010000270.1:0-593 GCA_964368885.1 uncultured Desulfovibrionaceae bacterium
TAAAGATTTATTTAGCCCCAAAATTTGGACTGTTCGTGCCGGCGACGAACTGCTTAATATGGCTAAGTCTTATGGCATTGAAGTACAAACTTTACGCAATGATGCAACTTTACGCCCATTTTATGCCGCCTATGCCCTATACAAAACGCTGCGTTTACAAAAACCTCATCTTATCCATCTAGGTACTGTTTTTCGAAATGTTTGGGGACGTATTCTAGGTACTTTATTAAAAATTCCTATCATTATTGGCGGTTGTAAAGGGCAAGGTAATGTTCGGTTACAACATGAGAGTAGACTTAAGCATTTAGCTCATGCTCATATTTGTGATGCTCTATCAATTAAAACTGCACTTGAAGAATTAGGTGCAAAACAAGTTCATTGCATTTTTAATGGAGTGGATGTGGAATTTTTCACACCTCTTAAACAAAGAGTTTATGAACCACAAATTTTATGCGTAGGACGCATGGTAAGAGAAAAAGATCATGCAACCTTATTACAAGCTTTTGCCTTGGTTTTGGCAAAAATACCTACAGCGCAATTACATTTAGTTGGCGATGGTCCTCTGCTCTCAGAATTAAAAACATTAGCTAAAA
>CAYJDL010000270.1:603-2384 GCA_964368885.1 uncultured Desulfovibrionaceae bacterium
CTAAAAAATTATTAATACAAGAATCGATAATATTTCATGGTTCTAGCACTAAGGTTTTGGAACATATGCACAAAGCCCGTGTGCTTGTATTATCATCCATTTCAGAAGGCACTCCCAATGTTTTGCTTGAGGCAATGGCTTGCGCTTTACCTGTAGTGGCTACAGCCGTAGCCGGAATACCGGATATGATAAAGCATGGAAAACAAGGTTTACTTGTGCCCCCATCAAGTTCTAAGGATTTAGCTTATGCCCTTGAATTAGTATTACAAGATGATGCTTTAGCCCAAGATTTAGGAGATAGAGGACGAGAGCATGTATGTAAAAACTATTCACTAAAAACAATGGCTCAAAAGCATGAAGATGTTTACCTTAATTTATGCCACCAGAAGGGATTGTACAACCATTTAGCATAGTATATGAAAAAACGAAAAAATCATGACTTGAATTTTTTTTCATTGTTTTGTATATTTTTCTAGGCTTCACAGTAAAAAATTCAAACTGCTGTATTTATCTTATTGTCATAGATGGCATGGTTGATATAAACTTTTAAGCATAGGTATGTTGTAAAATTATAATTTTTTATTTGCCATTTATAATTTAAGCATTATTTTCTTAGGGTAAGATGGATTAAACAGTTTAAAAATGCTGATTTAGGAAAAGATTTCCTCTAAAGTTTTTTAACATTTAATAATATCAACCATTTATAAAAAGTGCCTTTTTTGGCAAGTATTTTGCATAATATAAACAAAACGCCAAGGTTGGAGGCGCTTATGAATATACGCACTAAACAAATTGACACCATACTCTTACAACAAGATATTCAAGCGAAAAAATCTTCTGTTCAAAAAAGTGATGAAACACAGGGTTTTGCCGGTACGCTTGCTAAACAGTCCTCTGTTGAAGGTACAGAAAGTAATATTCAAAATAGTATACCTGTGTCGCCCGTGCAAACCAGTGTTGTACAGCAAATGCTCGTAAGTGATGCGGAAAATTTTGCCGCAACCAATGCTTCAGCAAACGCTACTCACCCTGCTTTAGAGCAGGCATCCGGAACCTTAGATTTGTGGGAGTCATATGCGCAAATTTTGCGTGTACCTGAAGATGGTGAAAGTTTACGTGACGCTTACGCCCTTTTGGAAGGTATTGAAACGCAAGTTTCTACCCTTAAAAAGGACAATAAACTTTCTTTAGAACAAAATCCTGACTTGGCAAGCCTTGTAAATGAGCTTGAAGTAATGAGTACTACTGAAAAAATCAAATTTAATCGCGGTGATTATATGTAAAGTAAGTAGAGGGTTTTTCAAAATAACGCCGTGTGTTTTTATGCGGCGTTTTTTTGTATTGAGGAATTTACAAATAAGGCAAATATAGGTTAAGTGATTACTGCTAATCCTACCAGAAAAAAAAACTAAAAAAAAATTGCCTTTATTAATAAAATTTGTTATAATAACCACAATGTGCGGTATTCTTTATGTCTAAAAGCTAAAAAATTTGGGGGCATATATGGAATTTGATTTAGACGGAAAACATGATTCTGATGATGATATAATTGATCTTACGGAAATTATTGAGAAAGGAAATCAGGATGCACCCCCTAGTTTAGCTGCATCTAATGATGTCATGGACGCTGCTTTAAGTGATCTTGGCAATAGCTCTGCTATTCCGGATTTAAGCAATATGGCTGATGTAGATTTAGATGCTTTGCTTGCTCAAATGGACGGTGATGGCGGTTTTTCTCATTTAGAAACAGAGCAAGAAGAGGTAAAAGCACAAACTTCTTC
>CAYJDL010000271.1:0-2346 GCA_964368885.1 uncultured Desulfovibrionaceae bacterium
TCGTAACAGACTTGATGCTCTTATTCCTTTCCAAGCCTTAACATCTGAGCTTATGGCTCACATTGTAAATAAATTTGTGTTGCAATTAGCCAAAAGTTTAAACCATAAAAAAGTTAAAATTAAACTAAGCCCAGAAGCTACACTATGGTTTGCAACCAAGGGTTATGATCCTGCCTATGGCGCAAGACCGTTGCAAAGGTTGCTACGCAATCACTTAGAAGATGCTTTAGCCCAAGAATTACTTTTTGGAAAATTATCTAAGGGAGGAAGTGTTACTGTTGATATTAAAGATGAAGAACTCTACTTTTCATATGGTAAAGTCTAATGCCCATGATGCTTGATTCAACACTTTTTTTTCCGCCTCTACATCGTAGGACATCCTGTGGTTTGTTAGCTGTAGGGGGTGATTTAAGCGTTAAAAGGCTTATTTTGACTTATTCGCAAGGAATTTTTCCATGGTACAGTGATGACTCGCCCATTTTATGGTGGTCGCCACCCTTACGATGTATACTTCCTTTACGTACATGTACTTCTTATGATTATCGTAATGTTGGACTTAGGGTTTCACGTCGTCTAAACCGCAAATATAAAAATCAAACCTTTAGGCATAGTATTAATGAAGCTTTTAGTGACGTGATTTCCTATTGCGCCACAGTACCAAGATTCGGGCAAAATGGTACATGGTTGACTCAACACATGCAACAAGCCTATATTAATTTGCACAACGCTGGTTTTGCGCATTCTATTGAGTGCTGGCAAAATGAGAAGCTTGTAGGTGGTTTATATGGCGTTGCCATAGGCAAAGCGTTTTTTGGGGAATCTATGTTTCATTTAATTAGTGATGCTTCTAAAATGGCGCTAATGACTCTTGTAAAAAAACTTGAGCAGCATAATTTTCAACTCTTGGACTGTCAGCAGGATACTCCACATATATTACGCATGGGAGCAGAAATTTTAACTCGCGAACAATTTATGAAGTTATTAGATCATTCACTTGACTCTGAACAATTATCATCATTGGCAAGAGCTGAATTACAGCGAAAAAGCTTAGCAGAAAAAAAATTACCTTTATTTCTTTCATAGTAAACACTTTTTTTTATTAAATATATCTCGTAAGCATAAAAGATAAAAGATTTTTTCAAGATAAAATCCCTTTACAAAAGCTCAAAATTGTTTTCTAATTATGAAAAGTTTTTGGATTTACCTCTTCGTATTCACAAATTTAACACCTTTTAAGCTTAGTAGTATATTTTATGAATTTCAATTTGCCACAAACATGTTTACAAGCGATACTAAATACATCGAATGACATTTATATTCTTGTTGAAATAAATACTTTAAGATTACTTGCTTTTAATCCTGCTTTTGAGCAATTGGGTTTTGAGAATATTACACTTGATGCCGATACTAATTTATATCAGCAACCTTTTTCCCAAAGCTTTTCTGGTTTAAATGAAGTGATTTCTATACAATCACTTCTATTAAAAAATGGTAATAATCCTTCACTATTTGCATATTTGCCCATAGGCAGTGTCACTCTTAAAACAGGACTTAAAAAGAATTACACTGTATTTGCTAAGTTAGTGCATTCTTTGACAGACGACAATGCAGTGCTTGTGCAAGTTTGCATTAATGACTATACAACTTTTTCAGCCCATGACGCAGAGCAAAATCTAGAAAGACGTGATGCTTTATTAAAAGCAACCAGTAGAGCCGCTCAAGAGTTGCTTTCTGAAAATCAACAGTTTGATATTACAATCAATACTGTATTGGGAATTTTAGGCAATGCAACTAATGTAGATCGAGTTTATGTTTGGAGTATTCATAATGCTCCAGACCCTGAAGAAGACGATAGACTTTACACTTCACAGCTTTATGAATGGTCCGAAGGTGCAGAGCCCCAACAAGGCCTTGAGCTTGTAACCAATATGCTCGTGGATGAAGGAATACCTACTTGGATTGGAACTTTTCTTGAAGGAAAATGTGTCAACAGCCTTGTAAAAAATATGCCTCAAGCTGAGCGTGATGTTCTTGAACCACAAGGAATTATTTCCATTTTGACTGCACCCATTATTTTTCATGGGCATTTATGGGGCTTTATTGGTTTTGACAATTGCCATAGCGAATACACTTGGAGCGCATCTGAAGAAGATATTTTACGCACAGCTGGTACATTAATCAGTACAGCCATACACAGTAAACGCACCAATCAGGCACTATATGAAGCCCAAGAGCGATTTTACAGCGTTGAAGAGGCAACTGGCGATATTATATGGTCTGTAGATCGTAACCACAATGTTGACTATATTTCACCACGCTTATATGCTGTACTAAAATACAGTCCAA
>CAYJDL010000272.1:0-2312 GCA_964368885.1 uncultured Desulfovibrionaceae bacterium
TATATGTCCCCATGCTTTTATTTTCCATTTCCTCTATTTTTGCCAAATTTACGTCTATAGCATATCCACGCTGATGATTGGAAGTTCCCATGGAAACAAACCAACTTATCCCCCAAGGTGCACTGCTTACACCTTTTTTCACCTGTGCATCTTTTTTCATAAGATTTGAAAGATTACTACTTATTTTACGCTGCACAACATGGGGTCTAAAAGCTTCGTAGATAACAAGAGTGTTATTATCTGCCAAGGCCATTTTTTGCGCAGCTTGTATTTTCAAAGCTGTAGAAAAAAGAATGGGCATGATATAGCCTTGCTCTTTGAATCTTTCATTATAACCTGACGAGTCGTATAATTTTTTACCTGTAATATTTGGTATGTTTTTACCTGAAGAAACAAGTATTGACGCTGAAGCATTAGTATGTTTGTACACAATGGAGGGTATAACATCAGGTAAATTTATCATGCTGTACAGGGACTGAACATAGCCCTCTTTTCCGGCATAGAGAATGCGTAACCACTGCCCTTGTTGGTCAAGAATTGTGAAGGATTGACCGGGAGTAAGAGATGTTAGGACTTTGCTGTTTTTTTTGGGGCTTATGTGCATTTTTAAAGTTACAGAAGCAAAGCCTGTTGTACCATCTAAGGGAAGCTCAAAAGCATGAGCTTTGCTTTCATCATGTTTATTTGCCAGTGCTATTTGTGTATCTATTAAAAAAGCCATGCACAGCGCAAAAACACTTAAAGACAAAAAGTAAAGGGGGAATTTTTTCATAATTATTTCCAGATAGTGTTTAAGGTTTTATAGCTTTTGCTTCTCTAAACGCTCTAAAGCTCGCCGATAACGCATCTCAGAAGGTTGTACTTTAACAAGTTTGTGTAAAATTATTATTGCCTTTTCAGTATATATTCTTTTCTTTTCAGAATCATTTTTATAGATTGAAGCAAGTCTAACATACGACATAACAATGCCCCATTGCCACTTTGCATTATTTTCATCTAGGGCTACAAGTTTAAGCAATATTTCCAAGCTTTCTTGATAATATTGTAAAGCTTGATTATTATTTCTTAGGATTCTAAATATATCACCTACTTTAAGAAGCGATATGGATAATTCCCTTTGCCAAGTTGTATTATTTACATTATCGGCTACAAGCTTACGCATTGTTTTCAAGCTGTCTTGGTAATAATGTAAAGCTTGCTCATGCTTTCTTTGGATTTTAAATATATCACCAATTTTAATAAACGATTCGTATAAAGCCCACTGCCAATTCATATTATTTGCGTCATGGGCTACAAGCTTACGCCTTATTTCCACGCTCTTTTGGTAATACTGAAAAGCTTGTTCAGGCTTGCTTTGAGCTTTAAATATATCGCCTATCCTTTCAAAGGATACGGATAAAACCCTTTGCCAAGATGTATTATTTGCGTCATGGGCTACAAGCTTACGCCCTATTTCTAAGTTCTTTTGATAATATTGTAAAGCTTGTTCATACTTGCTTTGAGTTTTTAATATATCGCCTAGTTGTAGAAGGGGTATAAATAAATCACTTTGAAGAGCCACATTACCAGCATCATTTACTGCAAGCTTACGGCTTATTTCCAAGTTTTCTTGATAATACTGCAAAGCTTGCTCATATTTGCCTTGGGTTTGAAGTATTTTACCAATTCTTTGAAGTGAATATGTTATATCCCTTTGCCACGTCGTGTTATTTGCGTCATGAGCTACAAGTTTACGCTTTATCTCCAAGCTTTCTTGATAATATTGCAAAGCTTTATCTTTGTTATTGTTTAGCATTATATCTATATCGCCTACTTTTTGAAGCAATATTGCTAAACTGTTTTGCCAATTCATATTACTTGCATCATGGCTTACAAGTTTTCGTATTATATCAAGACTTTCTTGGAAGTATTGTACAGCTTGTTCATTATTGCCCTGAATTACAAATATATCACCTATATTTACAAATACGGTAACTAAAGTTTTTTGCCAATTTGTATTACTTGCATCATGGGCTACAAGTTTACGCATTATATTAAGGCTTTCTTGATAATACTGCAAAGCTTGTTCGCTATTACCTTTGGCTACAAATATATTGCCTATCTTTCCAAGACCCACAGATAAATCGCTTTGCCATTCTATATTATTTGCATCATGTGCTACAAGCTTACGCATTATAGTAAGGCTTTGTTGATAATAGCGCAAAGCTTGTCCATTATCACCTTGAGTTACAAAGACATCGCCTATTTTTTCAAGATTTACAGATAAATCGCTTTGAAAAAGTGTACTACTTGCTTGATGAGCTATAAGCTAA
>CAYJDL010000273.1:0-2309 GCA_964368885.1 uncultured Desulfovibrionaceae bacterium
TGGTCACGAGAGCAAGCCGATACTTATGTGCGTCTTATCGTGGCTGCCATTGAAAACCTCAGTTGCGGCAAAGCTGTAGGATTGCAAACCCCTATTCGAGAAGATTATTGGAAATTCTTTGTGGAGTCACATACCATTTACTATACGCAAAATGCAGAATATTTAGATGTTATTCGTATTTTGCATAAACGTATGGACGTGGAGCAGCATATTTCGAATGAAAATCATATCTAAAAAATAAATAGATTTTATAATATTTGAATTGCTTTATTTGTATTTCATTTTGTGGTAATTGTTTCGCATATAATTAAGATTGTGAGGTGTATATGTATTCTGCAGAGGTTTTAGACTATGTAAAAAAACAGGAAGAGCAGTTAAGCTTATTAAATTATAGAATATATACTCCTGAAGATGATAGAACAGAAGGCAGAAATGAATTTATGCGCGACTATGCTAGGGTTCTATACTCTTCTTCTTTTCGGCGTCTGCAAGGTAAAATGCAACTCCTTGGAGTAGACTCAAAAAAGTTTAACAGAAATAGGTTAACTCATAGTTTAGAAGTAGCTCAAATTGCACGTACAATCGCTGCTGAAATGGGCATAAAAGAAACATCCGTTGTGGAAACAGCAGCTCTAGCACACGATATAGGAAATCCACCTTTTGGACACTCTGGCGAACGTATTTTGAATGAACTTGGTGACAGTTGTGGTGGCTATGAAGGTAATGCTCAAACATTACGAATTTTAAGGGTTTTAGAGAAAAAGCACTCTGCGTATAGTGGATTAAATCTCAATGTACGAACGTTGCTATCAGTTATAAAGTATTTTAATAAAAGGGAAAGTGATAAAAAGTTCTTATATGACGAAGATTACGCTGTCATGAAGCATGAGCTCTCTAGAAAGGGATTAGATATAGAAAAAAGCATAGATGCTGAAATTATGGATTTATCAGATGAAATTGCTTATGCAGCACATGATTTAGAAGATGCACTAAGTTTTGGATTAGTCACTATAGATGAAATAATTCATGAGTTTTATATAGATAATGATTTTAAAGATGCATATGATAAAATGGTTGAAATATCACACCGAGCAAGACGGATTGCAAAAGAAGCAAAAACATCTTCTGAAGAGTACTTTGTTGTTTTAAAAAAAGAAATAACAGGCTCAATAGTACATACTTTATGTAAAGATATTAGCATCGTAGATGGATGCTTAGGTTATAAAGAATATGGAAAATTAGCTAATGGACTCAAAAAATTACTATTTAGAGCTGTTTTACGGAAAAAAGATATTCAACATTACGAAAAAATGGGAGAAAATGTTCTTAGGGGACTATTTACAGTTTATAATGATGAAGCCTTCAACAAAAACAACATACTTCTCCCTGCAGAACTTCGAGGTCTTGAATATGATAAAAAGCGACTTGTTATTGATTATATAGCTGGAATGATGGACTCTTTTGCAATTCAAGAATATGAAAGATATTATGGTAAGAGAAGTGCAGAAAAATTATATACAAAAAGTATAAGCTAATAGCTACGTTAATTGCAATGCTACATCAAGAACTCATATCCATCGGCAAAGTGCGCAATGCTTTTGATTTAGAAGTATCAGAAGTGGGGGAAGTCATAAAAAATCTTCGCTCGCACATTCAGCCCTATGTTTTTTGGCATAAGGCTTATGAAATGTATTTGAAAGGCATTGTTGAAGATAATGCGCAAAAGCATCAAATTACCATTCCAGAGATGTTTTATGAAAGCAGGGATGGTCTTACAGTAGATGCTATAACGAGGAATATCTTGCTGTTTTTGCATGAAATACATCCTTTAGCTTCAGTAGTTTCTATGCAAGACGCTATCCGATATGTTTCTCAAGAGTCATATGACGTTATGCCAGAAGCCACTTATGGATGGTTACGAGTTTTTGTTGACGCCATTCCCTCTGTTGTTTCATTGGAAACTGAGTCCTACGAGTATCAACTGGACTTTAACAAGAAGTTCTTTTCTTTAGAGATGAATACTCCGCATTTGCAGGAAGTATTTCAAGACACTTTTATCATAGATAAAAAAGCCGCTGTGCAGTATCTTGTGGCTTGCGGTTATCCCTTTAAGCAAGAGGTCAAAGGGCTTTCTAAAGGCTTTTTTGATTATGTTACAGCACAGACTTTTCCCATGCCCACAAATATTTTGCCTTCTGAGGCCACATCCACGGCAGATAGCGATGAACTTACTCTGCGCATCCCTCGTCACTTATGGGAAGGTAAAACTCATGCCGCTGTGCGCGATGCCATGCGTGAAGAGGGTTTTG
>CAYJDL010000274.1:0-2291 GCA_964368885.1 uncultured Desulfovibrionaceae bacterium
ATTAGCTGTACTTCCAAGGGTTTCCCAGACGCATCATCCCCCTTCTTCTCTAACTAAGGTTGCTCGCAAGCGCAAGTTGCATAAAGGAGACATTTATGGCTAAAAAAACTATAGCCATCGATCCGGTCACTAGAATCGAAGGCCATCTTAAGGCTGAAGTAGTGGTTGAAAATGGTAAGGTAGTGGACGCAAAACTTTTTGGTGGCATGTACCGTGGTTTTGAAAACATCCTTAAAGGTCGTGACCCTCGTGATTCTACACAAATAGTACAACGTATCTGCGGCGTATGTCCCACATCACATGCTATGTGCTGTGCAAGTGCCCAAGATAATGCATTTAAAATTAAAGTTACCAATAATGGTCGTGTTACTCGTAACTTAATTCTTGGTGCTAACTATTTACAATCTCACATTTTACATTTTTATCATTTGGCTGCCCTTGACTATGTGGCAGGTCCAAATACAGCACCCTTTGTTACTCCCATGGCTAAACCGGACTTGCGTTTACCTGAAGAAGTAAACAAAGTCGGCGTTGTCCAATATCTTGAAGCACTTGAAGTTCGCCGTATTGCTCACCAGATGGTAGCTCTTTTCGGTGGTAGAATGCCACACGTTCACGGTATTGTTCCTGGCGGTGCTACTCAAATTCCTACCAAGGAAAGCCTTACTGAGTACGCTGCTCGCTTTAAGCAAGTAGAAGACTTTATTAATAAAAAATACTTACCAGTTACCTATCTTGTAGGTTCTGTCTATAAGGATCTATTCAAGCAAGGTCATGGTCACATGAATGCTTCTTGCTTTGGCGTATTCCAATTAGATAGTGAAGGTAAAGACTTCCTCTTAAAGCCAGGTGTTTTCATTAAGGGTAAGGATATGCCCTTTGATCCTAAAAAAGTTACCGAAAGTGTTAAACACTCTTTCTTTGACGATAAGACCACCGGCAAAAACTTCATGAATGCGGAAACCGTCGTAGCTCCTGACAAAAAGGATGCTTATAGCTTTGTTAAAGCTCCTCGTTATGATGGTAACCCCATGGAAGTTGGACCTGCTGCTCGTATGTGGATTACCAATCCTCCTTTCTCAGAGGTTGGTAAAAAGATGCTTAAAGAGCACTTTGGTCTTAATGTTAAAAATTTCCGTGACCTTGGTAAGGAAAATGTATTTTCCATCATGGGTCGCCATGTTGCTCGTGCAGAAGAAGCAGCTCTTATCGCTGGTCAAGTTGCTAAGTGGCTTAAGGAAATTAAAGCTGGTGACGAGACTTTTACTAAGTTTGAAGTTCCTACCACCGCTGAAGGCTATGCTTGCGCCGAAGCTCCTCGTGGTTCGCTCATTCACTATCTTAATGTAAAAGATTCCGTGATTGATAAGTACCAGATTGTTTCTGCAACCATTTGGAACTGTAGCCCTCGTGATGATAAAGGCATTCGTGGTACTGTTGAAGAAGCCCTTATTGGCGTAGACGTTCCTGACATTGAAAACCCAGTAAACGTTGGGCGTTTGATACGCGCATTTGATCCTTGACTAGGTTGTGCTGTGCACGTGTTGCACGCTGAAACCGGCAAAGTAACTGTCTTGGACCTTAGTAAATAAACTCTTTTTGTTGGCCTTATTACCCATACAGTCTCGCTTGAGGTTTTAGGGTTGTAAGGTCAACTTTTTTTATGCATTTATACGCATTAATGTTCATGGCTTTATATTATTATAAATAACGTCATTTAAACAAGGATTATTACAACTATGACAACAAACACTATTACGCAAGCATTACTTGACACCCTTTTGCCACTGCAAAAAAGTAATGATTTTTTTGAAGCCTTATATGGTGATGCTGATGAAGGTGCTTATGATATTAAGCTTGTTGAGCGTGCAAGTACAGATAATGAAATAAACCTAGCCTTTGAGTTACACCAACGTCCGGGAAAATGTCTTGTATGTAGTGTTACATATGGCTTACCGCAAGTTTTTCAACGCCATCCACTTATTAATACTGCTAACATTGCCAAAGAAATTGCCACTGCTTGCGGCTGGGACAATTGCACTTGGGAACTTGGAAAAACAAAGGAGCATAGCGCATCCTTGCATAGCATTGACCTTTTTATTCGTAAATAATGTTGTCTATTTTTTCTTGTGGAAGAGATTTTGTAAACAAAGAACTCGTCCGTAAGTAAATGTAACGTGAGGCAAGTACAAGGAAAAGTGCATTTTTGCGAAGGGATATACGTCTTTTGATACTAGACCTGAGAAAAAATGTGCTTTGACGCAGTAATTGCCCACGGAACGTTATTTACG
>CAYJDL010000275.1:0-2271 GCA_964368885.1 uncultured Desulfovibrionaceae bacterium
AAGCTACATCTTTTCTTGGGGGCTTGCGATTTTGGACGCAGGCTCTTTTGCGTGCACAAGGGCAAAATGTGCATGACGATATGGATTCATGCTTACACGAGAAAAATAAAAAAACTTGTGCTTGTTGTCAGATTTTTGGTTGTACAGGGCTTGGGCGTAGCTTTTCGCTCAAGGTAGATAATACAAATTTTAGAAGTATTCCTTATGGAAAAGAAGATACAAAATGTATTTTCTTGCCCTCCTATAAAGACTCTTCTGGAAAAGAAAGAACACCTAGGTACTATATCAAAAAAGCTCATAGCGAGCTTGTGAAGCTTCAATTTTCCATGCAAAGACCCGTACAAGATATGGGAGGGGATGTGCAGTGGAATCTGTCCCCCACCTTACTACGCGCTGCCTTGTTAATGTTTGAATATGGAACTCTCGGCGCGTATGATCAATATGGCTGCGGCTTTGTAAATTTTAAAGAGCAAGAGCAGGTCGCACAGCTGCGAAAAATAGCTCTTGCTTCGCCTGTATCATGTCAAAAAAAGCCTTCTCCTATGCAAGGAACCAGCCTTGAAGACTTTTTCTTTTTTCAAGGAAAGGTCAAAGCTTATGATGAAAAACTTCCTTTTCTTCTACGTCATAACATACGCAATGCCTTGCGCACTCCGCAAGGTGACAAGTTACGGCATTGGTTTTGCGGCTCTTTAACAGCGGATCAGCCTCAAGCCAAGGGCAATGCTAATTCTGGCTCTAAATATAACCTTATGCTTACGCCCACGGGCGCTTTATACGGCTGGGGATATTTTCCACACCATCTCATACAAACACTTCCAAACTATGTCCGCGAGAGAGATACTGTGCTGACGCATGTGAAGAGCATTCTTGAAGCTTCGTGTGAAGCCTTTTTATGGAAAGAATTTGATGCAACAAATCGTGATAATTGTGATTCTCCACAACACATAGAAGCCTATATTGAGGATATGCTGGCAAAACCTTGGAAGGAGCGTCTATGAGCACTATAAAGCCTACTTTTGAATTTTTATCTTCTTTTGAACAATGGGAAGGAGATTGTTTACGTAATCCAGTCACCGTGGATACACTTCCGAGTGCTCTTCAAGGTTGTAAAAATTGGACAGTGCAGTCACAGCTTCTTGCCACGCTTATGGGCTATAATAACTTAGAAAATATTGCTAAAAATGGAAGGCCAGAAAGCAAAAAGAAGAATGAGTGTAAAATAACTGGCTATCCTGGTGTGGTGCAAGGCGAGATATCCAAGGACTCCGATACATGGAAAGAACAGATATTTACTCCTAAGCCTGAGGATTTGACATATCTTCCTGAGGGTTCTTGCTTAATAAAAGTGAGCTTGCGTTTGCAAAGCCCCTTTTTTAGTCGTGATGACAGACCTTTTTACCCCACAGAAAACGTCCTCAAAAGGCAGTGGGCTTTTCATGTGCCTTATTTGGCGGCGGCGGGAATAAAAGGGCTTTTGTCTTGGGCATACCGCATGAATATACAAAATGCTCAGTTGGACAGTGTGGGGCAAAAGCTTTTTGGACTTGCCAATGATACCAGTGACATTCCTTCGCATCAAGGCTCTGTTTATACCTATCCTTTATTTTGGCAGGGCAAGCTAGGGCTTGAGGTTATCAATCCACAAAACCCTAGCACAGGTGCAGGGACACAGCCCGTAAAATACGAAGTGGTACTTCCTAAATCTACGGGAGATTTATATCTTTTGCTCACTGTTCCGCCCTCAGAAAAGCAGGGTAACAGCTTTATACAAAAGCATTTACCCCCCTTATTGCAAGCTTTAAAATTCCTTTTAGAGCATGGGGGGCTTTCTGCCAAAAAAACTGCTGACTGGGGTAATGTGAGCATTGAAGGCGTGAATATAGCCGTAAAAGGGCTTGAAACGTCTGCAAGCGGCAGTAGTCAGGCTGATGTTGATGCTCTTTGGTCTAAGGTAGAAGACGGTGAAGGCAATCTACTTCCCTATGATGAGAAAGTTTTTACAACGGCTGTTTTTGCTGACTTGCTAGACGGAACAGAAATGACGAAATCAAAAATTAAGAAGGAAAAAGATAAAACAATCACTGTATACCCTATGGTGCAAGATCTTCATGCCACGCAGCGGAAAAAAGAGGGCGGTATGCAGAAAGAAGCAATTTCTCCCCCACAATGGCTGTATGGTGAAAAAAATATGAAGTCCTTGGACACATTACAGCAAAATGTGCTCGCACTTTTAACAGCGGAGGCATAAGCCCATGTCTGAAAATATTG
>CAYJDL010000276.1:0-2250 GCA_964368885.1 uncultured Desulfovibrionaceae bacterium
ATTTCCACGCAGTAATAAAATTCGGTTATATGTTCTGGATTCTTTTGAAAATGCAGATGTTAATCGTATGGGGCATGGTTCCGGACGTTTTGGCAATTAACAGGCTACTAGATAAGCTGAAGTGTTAACCTAAATTCAAACAAAAAAACATTCGGACATTTTTAAAGTTTACCAAAGGAAATTGAAAAAATTTACTTGATCCGCTCTTGCCTTTTTAGCGTTCGGCTAAGCTTGCTTATGTGATCCCAAAACTCACTGGCTTGTTTACGACATCTTATTTTTCTTTTAAGTTTGAAAAACCCTTGACTACGACCATTAACTGCTTATAAGGAGTGTTATATATTGTTATTACTGATGGCACTTGCTCCTTTGAGCAATTTGTATTGTAATAAAAGTATCTTATGTTAAAAACGGATGCTGTAAAAATAAAATATAGACGTTTCAATTTTTCTTGTTGATTTATAAGATTTTAACTACGAAAGTATATTTAGTTAAAATCAATTAACGTTTTCTTTAGTGAATATTCAGTACTAAAATCTCAACCCTTACTTGCAATTATGGAAAACATATGATTAACAATGATTATGAAACAATATTGGTTGAACTTGAAGCAGCTCGAAAAAAAATAAATACATTAGAAGCTGTTTTAGATAGCACCCCAATCCCTATGTTTTCTAAAGATGAGGATGGAGTACTATTTTTTGTAAATAAGGCTTATGAAAAATTTTTTCAAGTGAATAGAGAAGATGTTTTGCATAAGACAATTAAACAGCTAGATTATTTTGAAAAAGAAGAACAAGAAAGATATCACCAAGATGCCATAGATGTGGCTCATGGGCTTTATGATTTGAGTTGCGAAAGACTGTATCATTCAGGACAGAAAGAAATCTCCACGCTTTTTTCATGCAACGGTTTTATTGTGCCACACAGTGAAGAAAGAGGGGTTGTGGGAACTATTGTTGATATCACAAAGCAAAAGAACTTAGAAAACGAATTAATAAAAAAAAATTTTGAGCTTGCTAAAGCTCAAGAAGACATACTTGCTGTTAAAGAGCGTTTGCAGCTTATGCTAGACACCATGCCCTTGAGTGCAGCAATTTGGTCTACTGATGGAAAACTGCAAAATGCTAATGCAGAATTTTTGCATCTTTTTGGTCTTGAAGATAAAGAGGTGTTAGAACAATATGTTTCAATAATCAGCCCAGAGTGTCAACCATGCGGAACGAGTTCGATTCAAGGTGCCCTTAAATATATACAAGAAACTATTAAAACAGGGTATAAAAAATTTGAATGGCTACATCAAAATCTTGATGGTGATCTTATTCCAACTGACGTAACGCTCATACATAGAAACTATCGTGGTGAAGATATTGTAATATCATATACTAAAGATTTACGCAAGCTTAAGGCTAGCCAAAAGGAAGCGGCAGAGGCAGCTGAATATGTGCAAATTATGCTTGATACCATATCGCTTGGAGCTAATATTTGGGATAAAAATTATCAAAATGTTGCCTCCAATAATGCTGCGGCAGAGCTTTTTGATTTAGCAAGCCCGGAAGAATATTTAGAAAAATTTAATCAACTTTCTCCACCATTTCAACCAGACGGAAAAGCATCAGAAATTAGTACTCTAGAAAAAATACAAACAGCTTTTGTGGAAGGGCGTTGTAAGTTTGAGTGGCTACATCAAAAACTTAATGGTGAACCTATTCCTTGTGAAATAACGCTTATTCGTAAAAAATATCGTGGAGAAGATATAGTGGTTGGCTATACGCATGACTTGCGTGAACTTAAAAAAAGCCAAAAAGAAGCAGCCGAGATTGCTGAAACACAACAGGTTATGCTTGATACCATGCCCATTGCGGTGAGTTTTTGGAATAAGGATCATGAGCTTTTTGATTGTAATGCCGAAGCGGTTAAGCTTTTTGGTGCTGTGAACAAAGAAGAAGTGCTTAAAAATTATACACGGCTTTCATCTACTCTCCAACCTGATGGAAAATCTTCTGAAATAAAGGTAAAAGAAGTTATTAGCGAGGCTTTTGAAAAAGGCCATGTGACTTTTGAATGGATGCATACTAACATTCATGGCGAACTATTGCCCGTTGAAATTATGCTTATCCATGCTAAATATCAAGGTGATGATATTGCCGTGGCGTATTTGCGTGATTTACGTGAATTTAAGACAATGCTTGAAGAAATTCAAAATGCCAGAAAAGCAGCAGAACAAAGTGCTAAAGTAAAAAGCGAATT
>CAYJDL010000277.1:0-771 GCA_964368885.1 uncultured Desulfovibrionaceae bacterium
ATAAAAAATAGCGTCAAGCATTGCTACTCGCCCTTTCCAAATATCAAGCTGAAAGTCATCGTTATTTGTTGGCATGGTAGACTTCCACCATTGTGACCGCTGTATTTGTACAATTACATTATGCCAATAGTGCTCATACATATTTTCTCCATCTAACATACTTTGCTTTATGCCTAATTCAAAACATATCCTTTCTTTGTTCTTTGAGTCTAAGCACACAAAATAGTCTGGACGTTTTAAGGCTAATAATCTAGTTATCTTAGCAAGTCCTAAACCTCCACGACTAAAGGCTTGCTGCATTAACTTGGTATAATCAATGTAATCTTCATATGTTACAGGTACATCATTCGGTATACACTCAAGAGCTTGTGAAATCGTGTCAAGCTCTATATCATACGCATTGTTTTTATTTGTTATATATGGTGTATAATTTATTCCACGCTTCATATCGCCGAAATAACACCAATCAAGCTCATAGCTATCTGGACCATAGGAAATTATACCAGCTATAGCCCTTCGCCACTCTTCTGACATGTTTTTGAACGGAGTTTTAGTAAATTGTTTTTTAGCAAGATTGAGAATTTTACATCTATCATCTACGCTATGATGTTTATCCCCAAGAACTAATTGATGAAAATCTTCCCATGAGGTGCTGACAAGAGTTGGGATACTTTTAGTACTTTTTTTCAGATATTCAGAGAGAAGTTTATCTCTTGTTAATCTACGACTGCGGTAATTTAGCAGATATTCTTCATAGATTTCTTGCGTTAT
>CAYJDL010000277.1:781-2247 GCA_964368885.1 uncultured Desulfovibrionaceae bacterium
CCACCCCAAAGTGATTTAAGCTCTTTCATAATAGATTTTTCAGAAAACTTGGAATTTTCAGCATCATTAGATGAAATATGCATACAAATCTCAAGATTTTTTTCAAAGGCTCCTTTAGTCATGTTTGCGCTACCAATTACTAAATCCCATGTATTGTTGTCAGAATAGAAATAATAAATTTTTGGATGAAAAACGCCATTAGGATTCAAAACTATCCGAAAATAATCAAAATCAATAAATTCTTCTAACACTCTTGGGTCTGTTTGATAAAAGTGGATGCCTACAGTACTGTGTCTGATTTTAGACCAATTTTTTTCATTAGTAATGAGATATTTGAAGAAGTTCGTTTCGTAACTAGCCCATGCTACTGCAAAAGATAACTGGCTGTGCTTATTTGCCAGTTCTACTAAAAGAGATGAAAGTTTTTTGCCATCGGAAATGAGTTGCATTTTATCATTCTCCTTCACATCATTACGATATGGAGCCTTTTCTACATGCGGATGATGAAATATATTCTTTATAGCGTTCTTCTTGCGTCATAAATTTATATATTGTTTTTATAATCCAGAGTAATAATTGTCATTATATCAAGCAAATGAGCTTGCGCAAAATGGATATGTGCATTTTCTTCCCCAAGTGCAATAGGTACATTAAGGCTATCAGTATCAGATTCGGTAATTTTATTTGCAAGCTGCTCCATTATATTATCATTTTTCTTTATGAAATACTTATACTTAGCTGCACATATGGGACAAAGAGCAAGATACTTCGCTTCATGTTCTTTAGAAAAAAACTCGCTTGTAAGGATTTCAACCCTCTCGAAATAAAATTTACTACCATCTTTCGGGAGCTTTCGAAATGGCATAATATTTTGGCATATCTGGCAAAACAACAAACCTTCCGGCGTTGTATAACTTTCACGAAGCCATTGCTCGGCAGCAGATTTTACAGCAGATGCGCTGGTACGAACAGTGCGCAAGCGTTTTTCGAGCTCAATGTCGGAGGATTCTTCATAATTTTCTTCTAAACGTTGCTGCCTGCGCGCAATGTCTTTTACTGTAGAATTTTGAGCTTCAGATTGTTTTCGGTTTTGTTTTACACGAAAATCTTCAAGGTAAATGTCAACTGAAAGCCCTTGCTCCTTAATAAGTTTGCTTAATTCAACCATTTTTTGAGCTTCTTCTACAGTATCAAACCCAATTTTTTGCACATGTTCTGTTTGCTTGACGTATTGTTCATTTGCCTTCTTTGCGTTTTCACCAAACCCAATTGCTGAGAGTAAGCCATTATCATCATTATAAAGAAAATCAGGATGCAAGTCAGACTTTGTTATATCTTGTGGCATATGAAAATTACCATGAGTATCAGGAATCCAAGCATTATTTTTTAGATACCAAACAAGTTGTGAATCACTTTGCAGCTCATCGTACTTTTTATTAGGCCTATATCTTGCTTTGGCTACATCT
>CAYJDL010000278.1:0-2234 GCA_964368885.1 uncultured Desulfovibrionaceae bacterium
TTATTTTATCTGCACTTGCACATAATTCTTCTAAACTTGAAGCATAAAGCAATAGAGCCTCATCTTTACTAATAGATAACCCATCTAAGACTTTTTTTTCACAATATTTTAACATGTTATTCATGATTGTATTTTTAATTTTGTCGTTATAGCAAAACCCACAAATGTAATGATTGTGGCTAAAGCCATAGCAAGATAACTATAATTTGTATTCCCTACAATTGCCCCATAAGTACCTATAATTCCACCTGAAATAATAGCAATGCAAGCAAATTTATTTTGAATTTGCCTTTGTGAGTGCATCAAGATAGCCACAAAAACAGGCATAACCACACCGCAAGCAAAAACATCATAAGCCATAAGCAAAAAGCCCAAAATTCCTTTACCCCATAATGTAAGTAATGCACCAGATAAACCTATAAAAAGCGTACATTTTCTTGCAGTTTTCGGACTTGATTTATGCAATATATCAAAAGAAAGCACAGTGCTTGCAACAACTAAACAAGTATCTGCTGATGAAATAATGGCTGCAAGCAAAGCAAAAGATCCTAAAATAAAAAGCCATGAAGGCACAGCATTTGAAAGTATTGTTGTAAAAACTAAATCTTGACTTGTATTTGCCAAAATCAACCCTTTACCGGCAAGCCCAATTGAAACAATTAAGCAAGCAGAAATGCACAAGCCCAAAACTCCAATTAAAGCCCCATTTTTTGCTGTTTTTTCATCTTTTGCTGATAATAATCTACTAAATAGAGTTGGGCACACAAGATAATTTGCACCTACGATAAGAAAATAGTAAATAAGCTGGCTCACTGAAAAATTAGCATTAGTAGCCTCAATTTTTGTATTATCAAACCAATTCGGATTTATATAACTAAGCCATATCAATAATAAAAATAAAGATATTACAATAATAACAGCCTGTATTCTGTCAAGCTTCATAATTGCCTTTTGCCCACCCATGGAATGCAGTACAATAAGCATAAAGCCAAGTAATAATGATAAATATATATCAATGCCCAAAAGCGATTTGAAAAGATTTATTATTGCAGAAAATTGAGCAGCCAAAATTGCTATCCACGCAATAACTATAATCAAAGCAATAAGAAAGCGTGCTTCTCTTCCCAAAAGCTTTTCCACCAAATGCGGCAAAGTATAGGCATTTGTTTTTCTAACTTTTTTTGCAAGAAGTACTGACAAAACTGACAAACCAAAACAGCCTGCACCTAACCACCAAAAAGCAGGCGTACCAACAGTAAATGCCATGCCAATCATTCCAATTGTAGCAGATGCTCCAACAGAGGAAACCACAATTGATAAACCAACTTCTAAGGCTGAAGACGAACGCTTATTTAAATAAAAATCTTCCTTAGTTTGCTTTTCTCTTGAAAATCCTGCCCAAATTAATAAAATTGTATATGCTATAAGTAATGCGATGATCATGTTAACCCTAAAAAATGCTGATTTAAGTAATGTTTTCCTAAATAATATCTAAAATTTTTGATACTTTGATACACGAAGCTAATTCTTTATACCCATGCTGTCTTCTATTATAGTCTTGACTATGAACATCTTTACTGTAAGGTAATGTTCCTAAATACTTACAGCCAAAATACTGCTCTAAATATTTAATATTGTTTGTTTTTATTTCACCTTCTAAACTATTTGCATTATTACTTTTCTTTGTTTCATTCATAACGAAACCCAATAAATATAGATTTAAAGCTTTTAACCTTTCATAGGTAAGCAATGCATGGTTTAAAGCACCAAGTTTATTATCAACAACCATAATAAGGGAAAACTTCAAACTTTTTGCCAATATAAAAAAAAGATCTGCAAAACTTTCTTTATAATTTATAGGTGTCATTAAACCGCCCGATCCTTCAATAAGACATATATCTTGATGCGAAGCATTAACTTTATCTATAATTTCAGATGCTAATGATTTTGCAGATAAAATTTTACCCTCTTTCTCAAAAGCCAAATGTGGCGAACACGCCGGAAGGAAACGGTAAAAACTATATGCAATTAAAGATTTTTCCATGTCTTTATATTTTTCAATATCAGGCACAATAAATTCTTTTGTGCTATCGCTTTCTAAACAACCAGTTTGCACAGCTTTGATAATAAGTGCTTCTTTTTTATTGACTTGTAACTCTTTTGCTAATAAGGCAGTGAAGAGAGTTTTTCCTACGTCGGTATCCGTTCCAATAATACCAAGACAGTGTTTTGAC
>CAYJDL010000279.1:0-2225 GCA_964368885.1 uncultured Desulfovibrionaceae bacterium
CCTTATCTTGACCGGCAATATCAGGAGCAGAACCATGAATAGGTTCAAAAAGTCCGGGTGAACTTACCCCTAAAGAAGCAGAAGGAAGCATTCCAAGAGATCCAGTAATAACAGCGGCTTCATCAGATAAAATATCACCAAAAAGATTACCCGTAACTATTACATCAAATTGAGATGGGTCTCGTACCAATTGCATAGCAGCATTATCAACATACATATGACTAAGCTCAACATCAGAATACTCTTTATGCACTTCATTTAACACATCTCGCCAAAGCCTTGAAGTTTCAAGAACATTTGCTTTATCAGCAGAACAAACTTTAAAACGGCGCTTACGAGCAGTTTGAAATGCCACATGAGCAATGCGTCTAATTTCTTCTTCATCGTAAATCATGGTATTAAAGCCAACTCTTTTGCCTTCACGCTCTTCAAGGCCACGAGGCTGACCAAAATAAAGATCTCCGGTCAATTCCCGTACAACTATTAAATCTAAGCCTTTAGCGGCAATATCACTACGCAAAAGGCATGCGCCGCTAAGCTCTGCAAAAAGAGTTGCCGGACGTAAATTAGCAAATAAACCAAGTTCTTTACGAATTTCAAGAAGACCTTTTTCTGGACGCAAATCATTAGATAGTTGGTCCCATTTTGGACCACCAACAGCACCTAAAAATACTGCATCAGATTTACGGCATGTATTAAGCGTTTGTTCCGGCAAGGGATTTTGACACTCGTCTATGGCTATACCGCCAATAAGTTCTTCTTTATAAATAAAATTATGTTTAAATTTTACTGCCACAGCATTAAGAACTTTTTGAGCCTCAGCTACTATTTCAGGTCCAATGCCGTCTCCTGGCAATATGCATAAAGTTTTTTCCATACTAATTCCTTGCATTTTAAAATTAAAAAGCTTATTAAATTTCATGACGATAATATGTCATGTTTTTCCCTTAAACCTCGGAAGAAGATTAACAAATTCCTTGTAAAAACAAAAATTTGTACCCTTAGATATTTTGAGTCAAAGCTTACATAATGCTTCATAGCCGCTAAAAGTTTATTCAAAACTAAGGTGTTTTTTCAAAAACTAAACATTATATAATTTATAGCAACGTCAAGGTCGCCATGTTGCCATACAATAATTAGACTTGTAAAGAGGATGATATGTCAGAAATTAATAAAGTAATACTTGCCTACTCAGGCGGACTGGATACTTCCGTCATTTTAAAATGGCTTATTGAAACTTATAAATGCGAAGTAATCACTATGACTGCCGACCTTGGTCAAAGTGAAGATTTATCGGGCGTAGAGGAAAAAGCCTTAAAGACTGGTGCAAGTAAAGCCTATGTAGAAGATTTACGAGAAGAATTTGCTCGTGATTATGTTTTTCCAATGATGCGTGCTTGTGGTCTTTATGAAAATCGCTACTTACTTGGCACTGCCATAGCTCGCCCTTTAATAGCCAAACGCCTTGTAGAAATTGCTCGCAAAGAAGGTGCAACTGCTGTTGCTCATGGCGCAACAGGTAAGGGAAATGATCAAGTACGCTTTGAATTTTCAGTCAATGCAATTGCTCCTGATATTCGAGTTATTGCTCCATGGCGTGAATGGGATTTAATGTCTCGTAAAGCCTTAAACGATTTTGCCGGTAGACATAATATTTTAATTTCTTCTGACGCAAAACGCTATAGCATGGATGAAAATATGCTCCATTGTAGTTTTGAAGGTTCAGAGCTTGAAGATCCCGGACTAGAACCTGATGCAAAATGCTATAGACTATGCGTACCTATAGAAGATGCCCCTGATACTCCCGAAATTATTAATATTGGCTTTGAGCGTGGCAACCCTGTTTCTGTAGATGGTGTAACAATGTCTCCTGCTACTATTATTAAACACTTAAACGCATTAGGCGCAAAGCATGGCATTGGTCGCTTAGATATGGTGGAAAATCGTGTAGTTGGCATGAAATGCCGTGGAGTATATGAAACTCCCGGCGGTACGATCTTATACACTGCGCATAGAGACCTTGAAGGCCTATGCCTTGATAGAGAAGTTTTAGCCACTCGTGATTTATTAATACCTCGCTATTCTACAACTATTTATGATGGTTTTTGGTTTGCTCCCGAGCGTGAAGTTATGCAAGCTCTAATGGACAAAGCGCAAGAATTTGTCACCGGAAATGTTGTTTTGAAATTATATAAGGGTAATGCATGGCCCATAAGCCGTACTTC
>CAYJDL010000280.1:0-1349 GCA_964368885.1 uncultured Desulfovibrionaceae bacterium
TTTGAAAATGCAAAACGCAAACTATTAATTAGCGATATTTTACCCATGCAAGCATCAGGGCGAGATATGGTTTTTATTCCTCTTATTCAATTAGAGCGAATGGAGGCTTTTAGAGATGGCTTTGGAGTAAGTGCCTATAATTGGCCGGGTGAAAAGCCGCTTGCATATCCGATATTTTACGATGTTTTGCTCTATACCAAACAAGCTCTTGATCCCGTTATTACTGCTAGAATTCGCCAAAGAGCAGGCTTTGTACAAATTAATGATGCATCAGCGTATGCAAAAAATGGTTGGTATGCCAATTTATTAAAAAGCGGAAGTCAAGCAATTAATTTATTTAAATTACAAGAATTACGCAATATTTTACGTGGTAAAGAAAGTGTAATTGTACCCATTGGCGGTAGAGTTGACACTCCTTTACAATTAAGCTTAAGCGCAAATCAAGGACAAAGTGATAATGATTTACAATTAAAACTTGCTTCTACAGCTTTGTGGGCTTCTTCTTCTTGGCAACATTTAAGACCAAATAATGAACAATGGTCAAGCAAGCTATGGGATGATATTCAACATAGTCCAGCCGCACTATTGGTATCTGAAAATACAGCCAAAAAATTTTCCAATACTCAAGTTTGGGCTCATGTACAAAGCGACCCTAGTAAAAAAAATGGCGAAAACAGCAAAGAAAGTAATGGCGAAAATTTAAGCTTTCAAGTTCAATTAATTGTTAATGCAAGCATACCTGATAATTTAGCTTATGCTGCACCGGGCTTAATTTCTCGTTTAAATTTACTTAGTATTCGTCCCTTAAATGCTGTGCAAAATAATCAAGAAATTAATCTTTTACTTGGTCGACAAAATTATTCACGCTTTCGTATGTATGCAAAATCATTAGATGATGTTGCACCACTAGCAGTATTATTAGAAAAAGAAGGAATTATAGTAAAAACAAAAATGTCCGATATTGAAAGGGTAAAGCAAATGGACTATTACCTTTCCTTTATTTTAAGTCTTATAGCTGGTGCCGCTGTACTTGGTGGAGCTATTTGTTTATTGGCATCGCTTTATGCAAGCGTAGAACGAAAGCGTAAAGCCTTGGCAGTATTACGTCTTTTGGGTATACATGGTCCAAGCTTATGCGCCTTTCCTATAACAGCAGGACTGGTTATGACAGGTCTTGGCATGCTTTTATCCTTAATAGTTTTTCATATCATTTCGTATTATATGAATTTCTTAGCCCAAGATTTTATCTTACCCGGCGAGGTGCTTTGCCGACTTGATTTTAAAAATCAATTATTTGCTATAATGTGGGCATTAATAGCAGCAATTATTTCTGGTTTAGCTGCCGCTTT
>CAYJDL010000280.1:1359-2225 GCA_964368885.1 uncultured Desulfovibrionaceae bacterium
ATTGAAGCAGCAGAAAGCTTGCGTGATGAATAATAGGAGGAAAATTATGTTACGATATTTTATTTATGGCATATTTTTACTTTTAACATCTATAGTACCAATTAATACTTATGCACAAGAAAAAAATGATTTATGTAATCCCAAACCTTCAAAAGATGATTTAGTCCTGCCGGGGCCAAATGGGATTTGTTTTACTTTTCGCCCTATTTATGTGCAAGGTGCAACACCCATGGAGGGAGAAGTTTTCTATATGGGTGATGCTCAAAGCGATGATTTTCGCACACCCATTACTAAAGTCATGGTAGGTGGAACTTTTGCCAGTGAAGATAGTGACGACATGTGGGTTTATTATTTAGGTAAATATGAAGTAAGTCGTGCGCAGTATAAGGCTATAATGGGTTCTTTGCCTGCTGACCTTAAAGATACACAGAGCAATGCTGAAAATGATTCTTTACCTGTAACCAATGTATCTTACTTTGAAGCAATACAGTTTATTGATAAATTAAATCAGTGGCTTTACACAAATGCTCTTGAGTCAATGCCAAAGTCCGGAAATTTTCCAGGTTTTGTACGCCTACCTTCTGAAATGGAATGGGAATTTGCAGCCAGAGGTGGTAAGGTTGTTCAAAAATCTGATTTTGAAGCAAGTACTGTTTATGGGGATAATTTAACCAAACATGAATGGTTTTACGGCACAAATTCTTCGCATGGCAAAATTAAACAAATAGGTCTTTTAGACCCAAATCCATTGGGCTTACACGATATGCTTGGAAATGTGCAAGAAATAACATCAAGTCAATATCAAGTTCGCTATTATGAAGGACGTAGTGGCGGTTTTGTGAGCAGAGGTGGTTCATTTATTACTG
>CAYJDL010000281.1:0-813 GCA_964368885.1 uncultured Desulfovibrionaceae bacterium
TTGCTTTTAATAACATTTGCCATAGTAATTTGCTGGAATAAAAATTTATCTCTTTAGTGATTTCTTCTATATTATCGACTGTGTAGTCAATGTCCACTCTTGTGTGCCATACTTCATTTGTCTTCTTCAAATATTGTCGCAAATAAGCAGCATTCGGATTATTATATGACCATGTATCTATAATTTTGAAGCAAAAAATGGCATTGCATTTTTTTAAGAAATCAATAAAAATTATGCATTCCTCATTTGAAAGCACTTCTTTATACTTTGAGCAAAGAGGTTTTTTCCCATGAATATGACTAATCGTGTTGAGACCAGTATCAATATAAGGTGCATCTATAAAAACATCTGCAGGGTTAACCCATGTATTTGTATTGTCGCTTAAATCACAAGCAATAAAATTAATTTTATCAAATTTTTTATATAAATTACTATTTGACTTGTAAAAATCAATAAACATTTTTATATCATTTATATGTTCCAGTTTGCTTTTTTCTATATTGTTTTTGTATTCTAATA
This sequence comes from uncultured Desulfovibrionaceae bacterium, assembly GCA_964368885.1. GTDB lineage: Bacteria > Desulfobacterota > Desulfovibrionia > Desulfovibrionales > Desulfovibrionaceae > CAYJAD01. The sequence continues at coordinate 520 of CAYJDL010000281.1, forward strand.
GTTTTTTATCTATAATAAAACTACTGTCATAGATTCTGACGCCCATAAATTCTAAAAATGACTTAGCATACATACTCTTATTTTTTATGTCCACAGGTATATAAGAGGATTTTTTTACATATTTGATATTATCTATAGTAAAATCATTCTCTGGATGAAAAAAGACTTCCCCCGGTGTTGCGTGTTGATTACTTCCTTCTATTCGAATAATAGATAGAGCATTATTTATTTTAAGGCGTTCTTTTTCAAAAGCTTCTCCTAAGAGAGAGTATAACCAGAACAGGCTAATATCTG
>CAYJDL010000281.1:823-2219 GCA_964368885.1 uncultured Desulfovibrionaceae bacterium
AATATTGAAGCTAGTTCGCTCCAGCCAAATGGGGTGATTTCAAGACTATCAAGAAAACGGTCTTCATTTTGATGTATTTGTGGGGGATTGGCCACCCATTGCGCTTGACTGTCATTAGTCATAAATACCAGCCCAGCCTCCCCAAGAATATCTGCTATTCTTTTCACAGAGCTTCTGTAAAGTTGTGACGCTGGAGCAAATTTCCCATTTCTTGTAGGGGTAAGTGGGTTTTTCTTAAACGCATTGACTATATGGAGTCTAATTTTTTCATAATACGGAAGTAGAGGGTCCATTTTATTTGGCAAAACAGACAGAAAACTCATTGTAAGCATATCTCTTCTCTTAATATCTTCAAATGAGCATACAATTAGCTCTGAAATTTTATCACGTAATATATCGTTGGCAGTGCATTCGCGTACACTGTCTCTTGCTACCGTAGATGCAAAAGGTGCATGGATATGAAAGCGTAAATTTGAAGTTTCTTTTTCTGCAGGGAAATAAATTGAAACTTGTCCCCGTTCTAAAGGTACAATACGCCAAGATTTCGATTGTTTTTTTTCGTTAAGATGTTCCTCAATGCAATATGCAATAGCTATTCGACACTCTTTTTTCTTACCATCATCTTCTATGATGACATCGTTTTCGTATCGCAACCAATGGCAAGATTCATATTTTTTACCCGCAATACGAAATGAACGTATTTCAATATGTCCATCAGCGTGCTCGATGCGTTCCATGCCGGCTGTGCTTCCATCAGGGAACTTAAATCCTATTTGATGTATATTTTTAAGAAAAAGCAGCACGTTACCGTCTAAACAACTTAACATTTTAGATATTTCTTGGATTGCTTTTTGAGGTTTTTTATCTGGATTGTCGAAAGGAAAAATAAAAAGAGTTTTGTTGTCTTTTATCTCTAATTTTTCTACATTGTCTGATATAGGCACAACTAAGTCTTTAATTTTAAAATGAAATTCTCCAGAGTGGATTTCTGGGGTGTTCGTATAAGCAAATACTGATTTGAAACCAACGCCAAACTTACCAATGCTAGTGGGGTCATCTAGCTTTGTACTTGTTCCAAGGCTTGTAATAGATTCTAAGTGTTTAAGTGAAAAAAGTTCTTCGCCGTCATGTAGGAATTGTATGTGGTCTTCTGCAAGTGTAAAAAAGACTTTTTTAGCTCTTGTATCTTCAGCGTTTTGTAAAAGTTCATAAATAAAGTGGGCATTATCGGGATATAGTTCTGTAAGAAGATTTTTAATGCCTTTTTCAAAATTATTTTCTTTATTTGCATCAACCCAACGCTGCCTTTTTGCTTTTAATTCTTCAATAGATAAAGACATAATTACACCTCTCTCACTACTTTCAACACCCCATACGCCACAGGGCTTCCAATAAT
>CAYJDL010000282.1:0-2126 GCA_964368885.1 uncultured Desulfovibrionaceae bacterium
GGCAAGTTGTGCGGAATCTTCTTCAATTTCCGAGAGAACTTCTTCTTCAGTTGCTCTGTCAACGGCGTTAAGAATTTCAGCAACAGCTTGAGTTCCACCAACTTTTTTACCTTCCTTACCACCAATGGCAATAAGTTGACTTTGTAACACCTTATCAACCTCCATAAGCATATCGGCAGGCACAGCTTCAAGATTGGCTAAACGTAAAAGCACTTCGGCTCGAACTCCGGCAGGTAGATTGACCAGTAAGTTAGCCGCTTGGTCAGAATGTAAATGACCTAAAATAAGGGCTAAGGTTTGCGGATGTTCGTTGCGCAAAATTTGAGAAAGCAAGCGTGGACTTACGGATTCAAGGTCTCTAAAGGGAGCAGGACCAGTGTTTAAATTAAGTGAATCCATTATATATTTGGCTGTTTCTGAGTCCACATTTTTAATCAACAAACGTTTTAAAATATCGGATCCACCGGAAATCATGTCTACACCTTCGACTAAGGCGGTATGAAATTCACGCATAATTTCTTCTACAACTTCCTTCGGTACCGGGTCAAGATTGACAATGGCCTTGGATATGGTGGCAATTTCTTGACGATCCATACGCTTAAAGACATCAGAGGTGAATTTATCCCCCATAGCCAATAATAATACGGCTATTTTTTCTTGACCTGTAAGATCCATGTCATCCCCCTTTTACTTGGCTTGCAAAATATATTTATGTATGTTTGTGTTCAAATTTGGCTTATGCCTTATCTCATGAGCATAAGCATACGCAAATTATTGATTTTTGCAAGCCATTTAGTCTCTATTGAGCCAACCCTTTAAGATACTTATGCTTTGTTCCCAATGCCTTTCTGTTAATTGTAAAAGGCGCATTCTAAGTTCTTCTACCCTGTGGCTGGCTTGTTTATGATTTTTTTGCCATTCTTTTAATTGTTCAATTGCGGTTTCATCACCAGCTTTAGCTCGAACCATCATGCTGTTAAGCGCGGACTCTTTCATCATCTTTAATCCATCCTCTCATTATGACAATGACTTGATCCATATGCTGTTCAGATAGATTGAATATGTGCATTTTTAAGGATTCAACATCTTTAAAGAGCATAAGGTCATCGTCATCGCCCATGTCACCAATTTCTTCTGCTCTGGCAGCTTCTTCTAAGGCTTCATAAAGTGCAAGTTGTTCTTCAGCAGATGGTAAGCCTTCAAGACCTTCGACCATTTCACCAGCTTCAACTTTAGGACGAATAAGAGCCAAGACTACGGGGCGCACTACTAACATTAAGAAGAGGAAGGCAAGCAGAGCATTTAGTAAAGGTTGCAACTAAAGTTTGTACATTAGCAATTTCTTCAGGCGTACGAGAAGCATAAGTCCATACGTCATCAACTTTCTTATAAGTTCCATCAACGATAACCGATACGGTAAGACGCTTAATATCGCCTACGTTGGAAATAATATTTTGTTCTTCTTTATTAATTTCAAAGTTAGTTGTACGAGTTTCACGGCTGCCATCTTGAGTTGAAACAGAACCTGTTATACCATCGCCACGGAAATTTACATCAGGTGATCCACCTTCAAGATTAGCTTGACCTTTTTGTGTTTCTTCACTGCGTTGCTCTGAGCGAACTGCTACTTTTTCAGGGTCAAAAAACTCACGGCGAATGGTTTTTTGACTAAAGTCCATGTCCACATTAACTTTGGAAATTACTTTTCCTGGACCAAAGACTGGGCTTAACAATTCTTCAATGCGTCTTTCAAGGTCACGCTGCACACGCAATTTATGTTCCATTTGAGTTGATGAAATTCCGGTAAGGGAGTCAGATTCCGGACGAAAGAGCACTGAACCACGACTATCGGTTATGGAAAGATGCGCTTTATCAAGACCTTGTACGGACATTAACATCATATTTACAATGGACTGAATTTCTTTGGCATCAGGCTTTCTAGCTTGTTCTTTTAGCTTTAAGACCACAGATGCTGAAGGTTGCTGTTGTTCTTCCACAAAAAGAGAGCGCTGAGGCATAACAAGGTGAACTCTGGCACTGTCAACATTTGGGAAAGCACTAATGGTACGGGATAATTCACCTTGCAAGGCACGCATGTAGTTAATCTTTTGTACAAATTCCGTTTG
>CAYJDL010000283.1:0-2119 GCA_964368885.1 uncultured Desulfovibrionaceae bacterium
GCGGCTGATACAGCTTTTATTATGATTTGTAGTGCCCTTGTAATGTTAATGACCCCCGGTGTAGCCTTGTTTTATGGTGGTCTTGTGCGTTCTCGTAATGTACTTTCTACATGTATGCACAGTTTTGCGCTAATGGGCGTTATTCCCATACTTTGGTTTGTTATCGGATATTCTTTGGCTTTTGGAAATGATATTGGTGGTCTAATTGGAGATTTTTCACATGTAATGCTCAAGAATGTAGGTCTTTTGGCAGGTCCTGTTGAAAATATTCCACACATGCTATTTATGCTATTTCAATGCATGTTTGCAGTTTTGACTATTGCTTTAATTTCAGGATCTTATGCTGAGCGTATGCGCTTTCCAGCCATGATGCTATTTTCTTGCTTATGGCTTATTTTTGTATATTCTCCCATGGCTCACTGGGTCTGGGGAGGTGGTTGGATGCAAAAAATGGGTGCTGTTGACTTTGCCGGTGGTGCTGTTGTGCATATGGCATCAGCTGCCGCAGGTCTTGCCACAGCTCACGCTCTTGGCGCACGTATGGGCATGGGAAGACAAACATTTACCCCACATAATTTACCCTTAACACTTCTTGGTTGCGCATTAATTTGGTTTGGTTGGTTTGGCTTTAATGCTGGCAGTGCCCTTGCAGCCAACAATCTTGCAGTGCATGCCTTTGGTACAACAGAAATGGCTGCCGCTGCTGGTATTGTAGGTTGGATATTATTTGAATGGTGGCACATTGGCAAACCCACAACTCTTGGTGCTGCATCCGGTGCTTTGGCAGGACTTGTTGCTATTACCCCGGGCGCAGGATTTGTTGGAATGGAAGCTGCTGTAATTATAGGTTTCATAGGTGGTGCAATTTGCTATGGTGCTGTATTATTAAAAGAGCGTCTTGGTTACGATGATGCACTTGACGTAGTAGGTATTCATGGAATTGGTGGTACATGGGGCGCACTTGCAACAGGTATTTTTGCCCAAGCCTCTATTAATGGTGTAGACGGGCTTATTTATGGCAACCCACACCAACTCTATGTGCAAGCTGTATCTGTAGTAGCAACATGGGCATTTGTTTACATCGCAAGCCGTATTATCCTAAAAGTTGTATCAATCATTACCCCATTAAGGGTTGAGCCTGATCCGGAAATTATCGGCCTTGATGTTAGCGAACATAATGAGCGTGCCTATCAATTATAATAATAGCCAGGTATATAAGGATAATTTATGAAAAAAGTTGAAATAACTATCAGACCAAGCAAGTTTGAAGATGTTAAAAAAGAGCTAATTGCCATTGGCATACACGGTCTAACATATTTTGAAGCTCGTGGTTTTGGTCGCCAAGGTGGACATACGGAAAACTATCGTGGCAAATCTTATCAAGTGGATTTCTTACCTAAGTATCGTGTTGAAATAGTGGTACATGATGAAGCACTTGATAAAGTAATAGAAACCATTATGCAAGCTGCAAAAACGGGCAGTGTTGGTGATGGAAAAATATTTGTTACCGATATTGCAGATGCTTGGCGTATTCGTACCGGTGAAAGAGGTGATAAGGCATTATAAAAAAAAATATTGCACAATTATGTTATAAAAGTTATGAAGCTTTCTACGAATCTGTTGAAAGCTTCATAACTTTTAATTTTCAAGGAGTAACAGTGAGCAAAGACCTAAGCCCAGAACAAATACTCTTAAAGGCAAATAGTGACGCAAGAGCGTTAAGACTATTTTTTGAATTAAGTCAATTACTTGATAGTTCTGCGCATATGAAAGATACACTTGATGGGGCATTAAAGCTCATGGCTAGGCATCTCAATATGATACGTGGTACTATTACTCTTATCTCACCTCAAGGTAATGAAATGCATATTGAAACAGCTTATGGGCTTGATCCAATTGAAATAGCTCGTGGGCAGTATAAACCAGGTGAAGGAATTACAGGCAGAGTCATTGAAACAAAAGAGCCCATGCTTGTATCAAACATTTCCGATGAGCCTTTATTTTTAAATCGCACACAATCCAGAAATCTTCAAAAAGAGCAAGTTTCTTTCTTATGTGTACCCATTAAACTTGATGACCATGTAATTGGAGCTTTAAGTGTTGACAAGCACTTTACCAG
>CAYJDL010000284.1:0-2116 GCA_964368885.1 uncultured Desulfovibrionaceae bacterium
TTTGTAATAGCTATATATAGTGAGCATAAATACAATGATTTTAAAAGTAATTTGATATTTAATGGATATTTTGCTGAATTATACACAGTAGATTGCGACGATGGATACTTTATAGGATCAACTCAAACATTTAATAAAAAAGTTAAAACTTGGAAATATAGAAAAAGTTGTGAAAAAATGTTAGATAAGATTATTAAAGAATCCATCTATGATGATGAGTTAATATTTAAAATAGAAGAATTAAAATAGATTTTAAGCTTATAAAACTTAAAACATAAATAAGTTATTTAATGTACAATAAGATTGAATAATTTAAAAATACTTCAAACACTCACAGAAGATGAGTTAATGAAAGTAAAAGATATATTAGGTGAGATAGCTGAGAATGGAAAATCAAAAGAATTAAAGGATTTATATTATGAAGATTATGAAGAAATTCCTGTTGATCCTTATACATTTTTAACAGCTGATCAATATCTAGGTAAATATACAAATAATGGTAAAGATATATTTGATACTTGGGTTAAAGAAATACAATATGTACATAACCCTATAAACGCAATAGATCAATGGGCTATTACGGGTTCGATACGGTACTGGGAAAACGCAATGTGTTGTTTATAGTTTATGTTATGATCTATATAAAATGATGTGCTTAAAGGATCCAAGTAGATTTTTTGGATTAGGAGAAGATACTATATACTTCTTTTTCTTCAACTTAACATTAGACTTAGCAGAGAGAACTGCCTATGGAAGATTTCAGAGAGCTATACAATCAAGTTCTTGGTTTTTACAAAGAGGTACTATAGCTTGTAAAAAATATTTAGAATATTTACCAAATAAAATTATAAGATTCGCTAAGGGTTCAAATTTGGAGCATGCCTTAGGATCTGCAACAGCCTTTGCTATAATGGATGAAATGTCATTTGGTAAGAATGATGATGCTAATTACATGTTATCTAAAATGATGGAAATATATAATCAGTTACATGTTAGATTAGGTTCTCGTTTTAGTAAAAATGGGGTTATACAAGGAAGAATGTATTTAGTATCTTCAGCAAAAGCTACAAATGCTGTTTTAGAAAGTTTTATAAGGGATCATGAGCATGAACCTGGAACACATATAAGTAGATATAAACAATGGGAGGTTTTACCAGCTGATAGATGGTCTGGTAAGTGGTTTAAATTAGCTGTAGGTAATGAAGTATTACAAAGCTATATATTAGGAGAAAATATATCAGAAGATATACTAGAAGACGTACAAAGACACGGTTATCAAATAATAGATGTGCCTTTGGAGAAAAAGCATGACTTTGAAATGGACTTAAATAGAGCATTAATAGATTATGCTGGTATAGCCTTACAAGCCGCATATAAATATATACAATTAAAAACTTTAGCTCAAAATTTTAATGAAGAAAATAAAAATCCTTTTACTAAAGAAATAATTGAAACAGGTATTTATGATGACTTAACACTTAAACAATTTTTTATTCCAGAATTAATAAGTGAATCATTATACTCTAAAAGAATTTATATTCACGGAGATTTATCTAAAAGTGGGGATAGAACTGGATTAGCAGCTGTTGCAGTATTAGGTTATAAAGATCAAAAAAGATTTAATACAAATGGTAATGAAAGTGCTATAAAAGAAATGATTTAGAAACATATATTTACAATAGGAATTCAATCTCCACCTAATTCAGAAATATCATTTCAAAAAACAAGAGATTTTATTCATTATTTAAAATATGATTTAGGTTGGAATATATGTGGAGTATCATTTGATGGATATAACTCAGTTGATATGCGTCAGCAAATGGAGTTAGATAACTTTAAAGCAACCATACTTTCTTTAGATAGAGATGATAAGGGTTATAGTACTTTTAGGAATGCTTTAACTGAGAAAAGAATATCTATGATAGATTTACCTATGCTAACTAAAGAGATTACAGCTTTAGAGAAAAATGCGAAATCAGGTAAAATTGATCACCCTGCGCAGCAAATTAAGAAAGATTCCGAAGGTAGAATAATAAAATCAATTGGAAAAGATGAGTCCGATGCTTTATGTGGAGCTGTATACAATGCTTCTATTTCAGTAGATATGAATGAATTA
>CAYJDL010000285.1:0-2108 GCA_964368885.1 uncultured Desulfovibrionaceae bacterium
TTGAGCAAAAACAAAAACGCCTTGCTCATGAAGAAAAGTCTGAAGCTCAACGTCAGAAGACATTGAACAGAGAGTTAGAGTGGATTCGTATGTCTCCTAAAGGTAGACATGCTAAAGGTAAAGCTCGCATAAATGCTTATGAGGCTATGCTTTCCCACGAAAGTGAAAAACTTGCGCCAGATCTTGAAATCTACATTCCGCCAGGACCAAGGCTCGGTAAAAATGTTATTGAAGCCAAAGATTTAAAGAAAAGCCTTGGTGATAAATTGCTTGTAGAGCATCTTAATTGCATTATTCCTGCCGGAGCCATTGTGGGCATTGTTGGACCAAACGGAGCCGGTAAAACAACATTTTTCAAGATGTTAGTTGCTGATGAAAAAGCGGACGGCGGTGAATTAATTGTAGGTGATACAGTTCAATTTGCCTATGTAGATCAAGGCCGCCAATCCCTTGAAGCCGGAAAAACAGTTTATGAGGTCATTAGCCAAGGTCATGAATTTATTAAGCTTGGTACTAAGGAAATGAATGCCAGAGCTTATTGTTCTCGTTTTAATTTCCAAGGACAAGACCAGCAAAAGCCTGTTGATGTTCTTTCAGGTGGTGAAAGAAATCGCCTGCATTTAGCAACAATGTTAAAATCTGGTGCAAATGTAATCTTACTTGACGAACCTACCAACGATATTGACGTAAATACTATGCGTGCCCTTGAGGACGCACTTGACAACTTTGCCGGTTGCGTGCTGGTTATCAGCCATGATCGTTGGTTTTTAGATCGTATTGCAACTCATATCTTAGCCTTTGAAGGTGATTCAAGTGTTACTTTTTTTGATGGTAACTACTCAGAATATGAAGCTGATCGAAAAAAGAGACTTGGTAAAAATGCAGATACTCCTACTCGAGTGAAATTCCGTAAATTGACTCGATAAGTAAGTAAAGGAAAAGTAGATTAATTATTTTTTGGGGAAAATTTTTTGTGAAGTGTATTGCTAGCTGAAAATTTTCCCCTTAATAAACTTCAGATTTGCGCAACTATTTAAATGAAAGTTATTTAACTTTTGAGGTCTTTATGAAAAGTTTTTTTTTAATATTATTTTTGACATTTAGTTTAAATTTTTCCTTAGCTGACGCAAAAACATTACAAACCCATCTTCCACAGGATATTACTTTAGAGCAAGCAACTGCTATTGTTTTAAAAGCATATGAAAAAGCACGAGAAATTAAGGTTCCTATGAATATCGCTGTAGTTGATGCCGGTGGAAATTTAAAAGCTTTTTCACGAATGGATGGAGCGTTTTTAGGCAGTATTGATATTGCAATTAAGAAAGCTAAAACTGCTCGTTATTTTAATATGTCTACAGCTTCCTTGGGTGAGGCATCTCAGTCCGGAAAACAGCTTTACGGTATTGAAGTTACAAATGGTGGTCTGGTTATTTTTGGCGGAGGCGAGTTAATTATTCATAATAATATAATTATCGGTGCCATAGGTGTAAGCGGTGGCTCTGTAGCTGAAGATACAATGGTTGCCAAAGCTGGGCTTAGTGTAATTAAGTAGATATTTTATAATGTGGCTATTGTCTTTAGTCAGTAAGTATATCTTTAGGTGTGCAATTATCATTGTAACGTGACTTTTAAAGACATGGATTGCCGCGCCCGACCGCACAAATTCAATACTTTATCGGTAAAAAAGGGGCGGATTTCCTCGCAATTGTTACTTGAAAATCTGTTAATCTTTTGTCAGAACAGCAAGAGGATGTGAGGCGGACGATTGTCTCGCAATGGAATTAGCCATTCGTAGTCATATTAATCTCCGCCTCACTAAGGATACTTATCGCTTGATGGGTTGTTTGTACCACGATGAGTGCGTACGTTAACAATTTTAAATACGATGGGTATTGTAATGGAAAAAGCTCTAAAGTTCAACAGTTTTGTGGGAATAGACGTTTCGAAAAATAAATTAGATATTTACAATTCCCAAACAGGTGAGTTCGAACAAGTAAAAAACAACAGGACAAGCATTCACAAGTTCTGCAAAGGCATAACGCCTCAAGATGATTTACTTGTCGTAATTGACCTGACTAGCGGCTATGAACAGCTATGCGTGGATATTT
>CAYJDL010000286.1:0-2070 GCA_964368885.1 uncultured Desulfovibrionaceae bacterium
ATCATAATGACTTATGCGTCTTAAAGAAGCTTCGATGCCACCTAAGACAATAGGAAGCTTAGGAAAAGCCTTACGTGCAAGGTTTGAATAAACAATACAGGCTCGATTAGGACGAGATCCGGCTTTACCGCCGGGAGTATAAGAATCATCGTGCCGCTTTTTGCGAAAAGCTGTGTAGTGGGCAAGCATGGAGTCCAAAGCTCCGGCACTTATACCCACAAAAAGCTTTGGTCTTCCCATACTTTCAATATCTTTTGTATCTTGCCAACATGGCTGAGCGCAAATTCCTACCCTAAACCCATGAGCTACTAACCATCGCCCAAGCAAGGCTACGCCAAAAGCTGGATGATCAACATAGGCATCGCCAGTAATAAAAAGGATATCAAGAGCATCCCAACCAAGGGCGTGCATTTGTGACCTATTCATAGGCAAAAATTTTGGTTGAGTTATCATTAGCTTAATTGATACAAGAATATTAATTGCAATTAATTCCCTTTGGGGGGCATAATTAACAATTCAGTGTTATTTTTTATATTCTTTTTTTGCTCTTCTTCTTTCATACCTTGCATATGCTTCTCTTGAAAAGTTTGCCACTCATCAAGGGAAATATTGTTGTCCTTATCAATATCAATCATTCCAAAAACAACATCGTTCATAGTTGGATAGGTAGTTTTAAACTCTTGCACATCTACCTTACTATCCTTATTTATATCCATTTTTTCATATTTTTCTTTTGCACTTAGCCCTTGTGCAGGCTTTTTATCCATACCTGGCATGGCAATTGCCATATTTGAGCTTGCAAGCATTAAAACTAAAACAATAATTTTTTTCATTTAAAATCTCCAGAACATTAAGCTCTCAAATTAAAATAAGAAATTGATGACACAGTAAACCAATTTGCCTTTTGCATTCATACTCTATTTTACCTTACATTGTAAAGTCAGCATATGCCATAAAGTTAAAAAATGCAGTTTTACCTCATGATAATATTTAACTAAAAAAGCAGAGAATGTGTCAAATACGCCTTTTGGGCTTTGTCTTTGTCAGGTTTCACGAGTTTTTCGATTATGTATGTTTGTATACACTCCTTCAGAGTTCGTTCATCTTCCTTGATAGATCTCAAAATTCGTAATTTGATGACACTATATAATCATTGTTTCATTAAAAATAATTTTAATAGATGCTATAATGCACTTGACCAAGTCAATTATGTGGCTTATAATTAAGCATTATGAATTGGGACTGGGATAAATTACAAGAAAAACGGCAAAGGCAGTCGCGTAAGTTCTCTCTTGGAGGGGACGATAATGACAATGGCGACAGTGGCGACGATAATAATCGTAAGCCTCCTATTAATTTTCAAAATCGACCGGAAGGTTCGTTTAAAAATAAAATACGCTTGCCAAAGGGTAAGGGTATTTGGTTTTTGCTAGGTGGATTAGTGACCTTGTGGTTTTTGTCAGGTATATTTATTGTAAATCCTGACGAAGAAGGTGTTGTATTACGCTTTGGAAAGTATGTACGCACTGTAGGGCCAGGTCCGCATTATCACCTACCAATGCCTATTGAAACTGTGTACAGACCTAAGGTGACACAAGTATTGCGTGGGGAAGTAGGTTTTCGATCTGTAGGTCAGGGAATTACCTTTCAGCAGGGACAATTTAGAACAGTTCCTGAAGAAGCTTCAATGCTTACTGGTGATGAAAACATTGTAAATGTACAATTTAGCGTACAATATAAAATTAGTGACCCAGTAGAGTATCTTTTTAACGTAACTAATCAAGCTGCTGTTGTGCGTAATGCCGCTGAAGCCGCTATGCGTGAAGTTATTGGTAAAAGCATGATTGACTCTGCTATAACTGACGGAAAGATTCGTATTCAAGCTGACGCTACGGAATTATTGCAAAAAATCTTGAATCGCTACGAAGTTGGTGTTCAGATTATTGCGGTACAATTGCAAGATGTACATCCACCTCAGGCTGTCATTGACGCCTTCAAGGATGTTGCATCTGCTCGTGAAGACAAAAGCCGCATTATTAATGAGGCCGAAGCATATCGCAATGAAGTTTT
>CAYJDL010000287.1:0-2067 GCA_964368885.1 uncultured Desulfovibrionaceae bacterium
TTACAGGTACAGCCACAGTGCCACTAGCTATAAAGTCTCCGGCATATTGGGTATTATCAGTATCAGGATTGACATTGACGGTAATATCATTACCCTTGCTGTCACGCCCAACGCCATTATCAATGACCGTGGTATTGGTGGAAGCTGCGTTAATGATAAGCTTTGCTTGACCAAGAGGAATATCAGAACCAAGGAGCTGATTTTCAAAGACCTGATTTGTGCTACCACCATTTTCATCAGTGAAGGTAACAGTAAAGTTATCCTGCACAGTTTTATTAGCGGCAATACCTTGTAAGGCTAGCTTTTGGGCATCGCTTACACCAACTTGGTATTCAAAGTTCGTATTTTCACCATCTTTAATGTAATAAACATTACCATAAGTGCCTTCAATGAGGAGATCACCAGAAGCTAATGCTTCAAAATCTTCTATAGAAAAATATTCCGTCTTACCATTTAAGGTAATGCTCATTTGCATTGCATCATTTTCAGGGTCTTTTACGGTGAAGTTATGTAAAGCAAAGTCTCTATAAGCAATGCCAGCTTGAATCAAACTAAGGTCTATGGTGTGCTCCTCACTTCCTGTGATAATAGGTGCATCATTAGTGCCTTCTACATTGAATTGAAGAGTAACTTCAACTTTTCCGCCATTACCGTCATCAACTTGTACCTTAATTGGTAATTGAACTTCTTCACCATGCTTCAAAGAACGTAGGGATTTAGCTTCATCACCATAAGTTGCTTCCGGATCCAAAGCAAGGCTATAGTTAAAGCCGGCATTAGTTTTGGTAATGCTTATTTCACCATATTCTGTTACAAACTTATTGGTGGTAGATGACACTTTCGTAGCTTCAAGCAAGCCGCCGTCAGAACCAAGCACTGTATAAGTTAAGACATCACCATCTACATCTTTAACTGCCACAGAACCCTTAGACAGCAAGTCACCCTTATAGGCTGTGTTAGCAGCAACGCTAGCCGCTTCATGGGCATCAAGACCGGAAGCATTGCGTCCCACACCGGACATAATAAGAGCGTCAGAAACGTCTACTATTTGTACTACTTCCGGTAGGTCATTATCGCCATTGATGAAATAGTCAAGAACCTTATTAGCTTTAATATTTGTTTCAGGGTCGGTATAGGTTAAGGTAAAGCTTTCTTTAACTTCATCATTAGATGCAAGACCTTTGTAAACGTCGGATTCAAGTTTTTTTGTGTAAGTAGCTTCTTGTGTATGAATGTTATATACAAGAGTACCGTATGTGCTTTCAACTGTGATAATTGTGTTAGCGTTATCGCCCTCACCTACAGTGCTGACTTCACCGGCAATTCTACCAAAGTGAAGAGTATAAGCAGATGCGTCTTTATTTGCTGCATAGGTTTCATTATCCGCATCAGTGATGCTTAAATCAGTAGTCTTGGTATGCTCACCGCTATCTAATGTCAAATTACTATCATTAGCAAAGCCAATCACAGGACCATCATCAGTACCTGTTACCTCATAGGAAATGGTTTGTTGTACAGTATTACTACCGTCAGAAATAGAGATTCCAATATCAATATCGGCTTTTTCGTTATGCCCAAGTCCACGTAAGGTTTTCTGTACTGTTCCTCCTTCGCCATCGTCTACGCCTACAGTGAAAGCTGAATCCGGATCAATAACGATGCTATGGGTTAAACCGGCAGCTGACTTGGTTAGGGTAAGCACACCAAACTCAGTTTCTACCTTAATAGTGCCTGTTGTTAATGTATGCTCTTCACCATACTTATCCGTAATTGTATACGATATGGCGTCACCGTCATAATCTTTAACAGTAAGTGTACCCTTAGAGGTGCGGTCGCCATTGTAGACACGGTCTAGGTCTGACGGAATGTCGGCACCGCTTGTGGTGCGTCCATACCCGGGCATGATAAGGGCGTCAGGTGCGTTAGCTGTGACCACAGGGGCATCATTAGAACCCGTGACCGACATTACAACATTCGTGGCAGTCTTAATGCCATCGGGGCCGGTGGTGGTAAGCTTAAAGGTATCTGTCTTTGTCTCGTCTTCTTTTAATTGTAGAGCCGCTAATC
>CAYJDL010000288.1:0-2058 GCA_964368885.1 uncultured Desulfovibrionaceae bacterium
CAGATTTAAAGCCTAACCCAAACATACCTATAGTCTGTTGTGCATTATCTTGTGGATTTTTATAACTTACATTAAAATTAAGCATGTTTTGTAAGTCAAATCTCCATTCTGGGCTAAAGTCTTTTTCATAATAGTTGATAGCACGCCCATCATGCAGAAAGTCTAAGGTATGGCTGCTTTTATGATATCGTATTTTCACAAGACTTTTAGGAACTTCATATTGTTGTTCATTATAGCCATGAAGCTCTTTTGCTTGAATAATCGCATCATTAGCATTTTGTAAAAGCTCAAAAAGAACGCTACTATTTGAATAACCGTTCTCACGAACTTTATTACGTAAAGCATCACCGACTTGCTCATCATTTTTGGCTTTATTCCATAACTGACTTTGAAGTTTTGCTCTCTCAGAAATATTGTTGTTTTGTATTGCCTTATCATAGTCTAAGCGTAAACCGCGTAGCTCTGATGTCGTGGATAGTTTAATTACATCAAGAATTTGAGGTAAACGGTCTTTTAATACGTTGCAAGTATTTTCTACACTCGTCTGGGTATAGGATAAGTTCTCCCACAACGTATCTAAATATTTCAAAATATCTTTGAATTTTTGAGAATGGTTTGGCCTATTTAAAATATTCAACTCTACCCATTCAACAATAGTTTGATATAGTCTATCATTAAAATCTTCATCTTTAAGGTTTGGAGCTGTACCATCTTCATTTGTATTTAAAATAATTTTCCAATGAGGAGTATTGTGTTTTGCTATGAATCTAGGTTGTGTGATGAAAAAACTATTGATATTCTTTTCTTTATTATCAATTAAGATTTTGTCACCAGAAAAAGCCAATTCACTTTTAACATTAGTATCTATAGAGTCTAAAAGTCTTAACTCAATGGTAATTGGTGAATCTGGAAGATAAATGCTTGGATTTTTTCCTTCTAGCTCACTTTTCCAACTTTTAAATGGAAAGATTTCAAGTGCTAACTCTTCTATAGGAGTGACACGACTCTCTCGACTGTAAAGCAGTGTAATAAAAAGGCTTATTCTTGGAGCTTGATATTTAATGTAATTTTTAAAAAAAACTCTTATTGCTTCTTTTGAAAAAGATTGCTTTAAAAATTGTGTATGGCTTTCTTCGTTAGTATAGTTTTGCTCAAGTTGTGTAACAATATCATCCTCTACCCATTTTTTCCATAAATCTTTGCTTAACAACTGGTGATGATTCCCTCCTCTGATTCTATCTGTAAGCAAGATTCTGTTAGCTTGTCTCCAATCGTTGTTTTGTGTTGGCAACAACAAGCTTACATTTGATTTTAATAGCAATGGATTGTTGAGCAAGCAACTTGTCATGTATTCTATATAAAATTTTCTGACTTTTACATGTTTTAGTTTGTCTACATCGCTAAAATAATTTAAAATTTCTAACTCTCGACTTGTAGATGGTATTTTTGGAATGATATTTGCGAACTCATCAAAATTTTTCTTATAATCTTTTAAAATTTTAAGAAGCTTTAATGATTCGATGTTAAGATTGCAATTTTCAATAAATGTTTCAATATAATCTTTTTCAAAATTAAAGTTATTGTTAAATAAGCTAAATGAATTTTTTCCCTTGAAAAATTTTTCACAACAATCTTTAAATCTTTTTAGCTGCGAGACTACTTCAAAAAGCATATATTTATGTTTTGCAGGAATATATTCAGAAATTTTTTCTTCTTCAAAAATATGCCAACCCATTTCTGCAAAAAAACTGAGTTGGGTAATTTCCTTACTAAAATCATCTTTTGTTAGTATTTTTTCTAACGGAATACCATGGCAGTTTGGAATCCATGCCTTTTTAAGCAAAATAGATTTAAGGCTAGCTGACAGATTATTTAAATCTCCAAGGCAGGTATAAATATCCTTTGCATGTTTTTCTGGGTGATGACTATTTAATAAAATTTCAAGAAGAGTACTTAAAAACTCGACTTTCGGACTTAAAAACTGCATAAATATATAGAAAATTCTTTGAAATAATTAATATTTTACTATTGCATCGTTTGCTTTTGATGTAAGATGTT
>CAYJDL010000289.1:0-2020 GCA_964368885.1 uncultured Desulfovibrionaceae bacterium
ATCACCAGCTTGAACATTTTGCACATAACCTAAGTTGTGTAAGGAATCTTTAGCTTTAGGGCTAGGCTTAAGTATTCGCTGGCTTACGTTTGGGTCAAAGTGATGAAGTAAATAAAAAGCCATAACTGTCTCCCCAGAATAATCTTTAACCAACGCATTTTATTGACCTAGTATAAACTAGGAAAAAGTTTCTCACTGTCCAATAAAATGGTTACAGGACCCCAATTGCAAAGATGAACTTGCATATTAGCACCAAATATGCCTGATGATACATGCAAAGGGGTAGCTAAGTCAACATCTTGAACAAACTGGTTAAAAAGACTTTGGGCTACTTGCGGTGGAGTTGACTGCAAAAAATCAGGTCTTCGACCGTGCTTGCAATCGGCATAAAGTGTAAATTGAGATACCAATAATAGCTTGCCACCATAATCGCAAACGTCTCGCTGAAATTTATGTTCGGTTTCTATGGTATCACCGGGAAAGATGCGTAAATGTAGAAGCTTGGCAATCATAGAAGACCAAATTTTGCTTTTTGGCAAATTTGCACAATCCTCATGGCCAAAACCTACAAACACTAATAATCCATCATCAATATTTGCTATTTTTTCTTCATCTACTATTACACTAGCTTGTTTTACTCTTTGTATCAATAAACGCATTGTAGACCTTAAAAAGTTATATAAATTATGGTATGACCTTAATCTTCTTGCTTGTTATTAGCTAAATTTTTCTTTTCAAGCTCTTCTTCTATAAGAGCACGGCGTAAAATTTTACCAACCAAGGTTTTAGGTAAGCTTTCACGAAATTCCACAACCCTTGGTACCTTGTATGAGGCAAGCTTGTTACGACACCAAGAGACTATTTCTGCTCTTGCTAATTTCATTTTTGGCTTAAGTACTATGTATGCTTTAATTATTTCTCCACGGGTATCATCGGAAAGACCAACGGCTACGGCTTCTTCAATAGCAGGGTGCTCTAATAAAGTTTCGTCAATTTCTCTTGGGTATACATTGTAACCAGCTACAATGATAATGTCTTTTTTGCGATCCATAATGTGGAAAAACCCATCTTCATCCATAGTTGCAATGTCACCAGTGTAAAGCCATTCATCTCGTAAAGTGTATGCAGTGGCCTCTGGATTATTCCAATAGCCCTTCATGACTTGTGGTCCTTTAATTATTAATTCACCTAATTGCCCCGGTGGAAGAATAGTTGTACCATTATCAAGATCCACAATTCTCGCATCGGTTCCGGGTAAGGGCAAACCAATGGATCCAAGCTTATGTTTGCTAAAATCTAGAGGGCTCAAATGAGTAATTGGAGAAGCTTCTGTTAAGCCATAACCTTCTACAATAGTTGCGCCGGTTAGCTCTTTAAAGCGCAAATAATGTTCTTCAGCTAAAGGCGCAGAGCCTGAAATGCATAATTTAATACTTTGTAAATTATAATTTTTTATGTTTTTTTGCTGCATTAAGGAGTTATAAATAGAAGGAGCTCCGGGCAAAATGGTTGGCTTATGTTTTTTTATTAACTTTAGTACATCTTGAGGTACATAACGTGGTAACGGCAATACAGTGGCTTTAATTGCAGTTGGAATAATAAGTCCAACTGACAGTCCGTAAACGTGAAAGAAAGGTAAAATTGAAACAAATGAATGCTTTTCAACTATAAAATTGCGTAAAATTTCAATGATTTGCATGCAGTTTGAACCAAGGTTTTGATGTGTTAGCTCAACACCCTTGGCATGACCTGTAGTTCCTCCGGTATACTGTAATAGTGCTATATTATTTGGCTTTATTTTAGACTTGGCGCAATAGCGTTTTTTGGATGCAAAAAGAGTTTTCCATGCTCGAACATGTGTAGCGTAGGGTACAAAAACTTTACGTTTGCTTCTTTTTTCTTTGAAATCATATATATAATTTAATGGAAAAGAAAGAGCTTGAGATATTGTTGTAACAATGTATTTTTCTATTGGCAAACGAGTAAGCAGAGCATAGATTTTTGGCCAAAGTAAATCTAG
>CAYJDL010000290.1:0-2010 GCA_964368885.1 uncultured Desulfovibrionaceae bacterium
TAATGCAAATCTAAATCCTTATTTTTTGCCTTGGCAACAGCAAGGCGTAGATTTTTTATTGTCACTAAGCGCACTTGCTCCTGAAGTATCCCTTTGTCATATGCGTCAGGAAAGGTCACCGCAAAATTTGGCGCAAAATTTGGCGCAAACAAGACCACAAGATAGGCAAGAAAATGAGGGCACGCAAAATATTAGTCAAGCACAAGAAAATAAGTTAAATGCTTATCGCCAGCAGTTAGCGCAGCGCACTCAGCAGGCAAAGCAAGAAAATACGCAAAATAATGTTCAAGAAGCCAGAACAAGTAAAAGCAATATTCCCCTACTTGAACAATTGCCGCCAGCTTGGCAAGAACGTTTTAACGCTACTAAACCTAATAGGGTTGCTTTTACATATTGGTCGCTTGGTTATGACCTTTATGGGCAAGCCAGTGATGCAAGGCGTCAGCTCTTAAAAAAAATTATCGTAGATGATTTACAAAAGGGTTTTAAGGATTATTCTTTATGGCCTGCAGCTATACCGCTTAGCCAAAATAGAGAAAGTGAGTTGGAACTACATGCAAACGCTCAAGCTTTTTGGACAGGATTGCATCAACTTGAAGTAAGGGGTTTAGTTATTTTTGGGTCAAATGCTGCCAAGGCAGTTGGGCTACGAGAGCAAGCTGAGGTTGGTAAGTTTATACAACATCAATCTTGGCGTGTGCTTTTTGTAAATGATATAGATTATCTTGTGGAAAAGAAAATATACTATCCTAGCATGATGGCTAGTTTACTCCTCTTTTTAAGGCAATTTTTATATGTTTAAGTAATGGCGGTTTTATTGTTTTTTCTGATAAATTTGAGTATGATATGTTAATTTCTCTTCTTTGTTTTTTGGCGGGTGGAGCCATAGCAGGTGTTGTTGCCGGATTGTTAGGTGTTGGTGGTGGTATTATAATTGTACCTTTATTGGGATTTTTACTTCCACTTTTGGGAGTAGACCTAAATAATGTACATCATTTGGCATTGGGAACTTCCTTAGCTAGTATCATGGTTACTTCAATTTCCAGTGCAAAGTCACATCATAAACGTAAAGCGGTGCGTTGGGATATTGTTAAATCTATCTCTCCTGCAATTTTAATCGGAACTTTCATTGGTGGTATTATAGCTGCGTATATTTCTGATTTTTATTTAAAAATTTTCTTTGTTATTTTTCTATATATCATAGCTGCGGACATGCTATTTGTTAAAAAAGAACAAAAAAATGCTGACCAAAGTCATTTAAATCAAACAAATACAACAAAAAGTATTGCCAGCCCTTGGATGTTTAGCGGTGTAGGCTCAATGATTGGTTGTATTTCAAGTTTTGTCGGCATTGGCGGCGGTACTATGTCTGTTCCTTTCATGCTTTTTTGTAAAGTTCCCATGAGAATTGCTGTTGGAACTTCCTCAGCAATTGGTTTTCCCATTGCAGTTGCCGGAACTTTGGGCTATATAGTCGGCGGATATAATGTGGCTAATTTACCGGACTATACTCTTGGTTATGTACACATTCTTGCTTTTTTCGGATTAGCAACAGCAAGCTTTTTTACTGCGCCCATTGGTGCAAAATTAGCTCATACTTTACCTGTTTTGACACTAAGACGCATTTTCGCGCTTTTTCTAATATGTGTAGCGTCAAGAATGCTCTGGAATTTATTTTAGTCAGGAGTTTTTGTGCCTTTACAGCCAACTTATAATCGTAAATTAGCCGAATCTATCTGGTGGAACCTATTTTTGATTACCTCAGGTAGTGCGCTTTACGCCCTTGGTATCCAAGCCATATGGTATATTACCGACACCTAAAGAAAAGATTTAATCAGTATTTACCAGCGAAAAATTCATATTAAAAATTTCTTGCTAAAGAAGCATTTCTTTGCTAAAGTTCAACTAATTGAAATTAACAATTGTTTAGTATTTTTTACTGAAAGCTTTTTTATTATTATTATATTATTACAGTGCCTTGTATCCACCTAAAGCATCAATGCTTTTTGT
>CAYJDL010000291.1:0-1997 GCA_964368885.1 uncultured Desulfovibrionaceae bacterium
TGAGTTCACACACCACCTTATCGACGACTTCCGCGATCCTGCTTATTATACTTGGCGTCAAAGCACCCAATTTAAGTTCTAAGCAAAGATATTGCGCTAACCTGCTATCATGGGCGGTCACTTTGACCGCCCAATTTAGAATTTAAGGAGAAAATCATGAGTGATGAAAAAACAATTGTAGTAGAATTTTTACAAAGTAAAGCTGGTAAGTCCAAATTTTACTTTCAGGATTTTTTACCTCTTTTTGAAGGTAAAGGACCTCGTGAAGTAAAAAAGGTTTTAACTAAGCTTGTAAATGAAGAAGTATTAGAATTTTGGTCTTCTGGTTCTACCACAATGTATGGTCTTAAAGGTGCTGGAAAACAATCTGCAGCTGAAGGCGAAGAATAATTTTGTAATTATTTTGAAATCTGTACGGGGTGGGCTTGTCTCATCCCTTTTTTTTGTAATTTTTAGAAAAATTTTAATGATTTATTTTGAAAGTCTATTATCTTGAAAGAGAGAAACCTTTTTATAAACATATATCCACAAAAAGGTTTCCTCACTTTCTTAATTAAAGACCTACTTAAAAAATGTTTTTTTGCAACTTGCGATATTGCTCAATGCTACACCATGTATAAAGCGCAAGTGCAATCCAAATACATATTAAAGTTACCATAGTTGCTTCATTAATAGGTTCATGGAAAATATAAACACCTATCAATAGTTTAGTACTGGGCGCAATATATTGCATAAGCCCAAGGGTAGCTAATTGCACTCTTTTACTAGCGTAAGAAAAAAAAAGCAAGGGCGTTATGGTAACAACGCCAGAACCCATGAGCAGTAGTTGAGTTTCAAGGCTATATTGCAAAAAGCTGTTTTGTCCATCTGCCATTGTCCATAAAAGAAAAAATGTTGCAAAGGGAAATAATATTAAAGTTTCTATAAACAGTCCGGTTATAACGTTTGCCTTAATATTTTTTTTCAAATACCCATACGCAGCAAAAGTAAGAGCAAGGCTTAAACTAAGCCAAGGAAATTTACCATAGGCTAAAACACTATAAAATACACCACCAGCGGCTATTAATATAGCAAATATCTGTAGACGAGTGAGTTTTTCTTTTAAAAAAATACGACCTATTAGAACCGACAATAAAGGATTTATGTAATACCCAAGGCTTGCCTCGACAATTTTGCCATTATTCACAGACCAAATATATAAATACCAGTTAGTTCCAATTAAAACTGACGCCATACAAGCATACTTTAAAATTTTAAAATTTTTTAAAGCTGATAAAATATCTTTGAGGTATCCACAAAAAATGGCAATAAGCATAACACAAAGCAAAGACCAGACCATACGATGAGTCATAATCTCAAATGCTGGTACATTACCAAGTGTTTTCCAGTAAAGAACAAGGGAACCCCAAACTCCAAAAGCCAAAAGCCCTGAGCCAACATCAAAAAAAGAAGAAGGAACTTTCAAAAGTTAATCCCAAAATATAAAAAAGGTCTGAGCTTTCGCCCAAACCCATAATGTTAAAGCTTGTTAAATATCAAACAAATTTAATTATTTTTTGAAAGAACGCTCAAAGAGATCTTTAATTGCTTCACGAGCTGGATCTTCCAAAAAACGAGTGCCTGTAGCAGTAAAATGGGGACGTAAGATGCAAGGATCTTTTTCAACTATCCAATTATCTTTTTCCCAAGTAAACCACTCTTTTTTACTTTGATCATATACAATAAGGGGCTTATTACAAATTTTAGCAAATTCTGCACCCCAACCGGTACCACCTTTTACAGTATTATCAGCTTGAATTTCACCAATTACTATAATTTCACTACCGCCATTCACCTGCCAGCAAATAGATTGTAATACTTTCCTAAAAAGTGGTGCTCTTGTATATTCACGACTCATTAGCCTTGAAACATAGGTAAGACTAACATCTTTAAGGGCAAGCTCTTCAGATGTTAACATACGAACGCCACGTGTGCGTGCTAGTTGATGCCCCTCAAAG
>CAYJDL010000292.1:0-1997 GCA_964368885.1 uncultured Desulfovibrionaceae bacterium
CCCCCGACATCCGCCTTGTAAGGGCGGCGCTCTACCAGCTGAGCTAACTGCCCAACAACTATTTTTTATAAAAAATTGTCACTTTAGTCAAGCTTTTTTTTATAAAAAGTTAAATTAATTTTTTGTTTCATTATTTTAAGTATTTAGTCTTAAAAAAATACTTTCTATTTCTTTGTGATTTTGTTTAATTTTCTTCTTTTTCAAAATCTTCAAATTGCTTACGAGCTTCTTGGGCTTTGATAATCATTTTTGGCAATTCTTCAGCTGTAATATCAAGAGCCTTTCGCACATCAGCCTCGCTATGCGCAGCTGAAAGGAAAAAGCGTAAACGTGCGGCACCTTCTTTAACAGCAGGAAAGCTAATAGGCATGGCATAAACACCACGGTCAAAAATAGCGTTTGCTAAAAATCCAGCTGTGAAAGATTCACCCACAATGATGGGAACATTAGCATAGCCTTGGGCATCACCTACATCTAGTCCTAGTTTTTTGGCATACTCTAAAAAGTATTTACTAATATGCTGTAACTTATGAACTCTTTCTGGTTCACGAATAAGCAGTTTTAATGCAGTGTGACAGGCCGAAGCTAAGATTGGAGACATGCCTACGCTAAATACAAATCCTGCAGAGCCATACTTTAAATATTCGATAAGATCCTTAGAGCCAGCAATAAAACCACCACATCCACATAGGGATTTGCTTAATGTGCTCATCCACATATCGACATCTTTAGGATTGATATTATAATACTCTCGTATCCCTCTGCCTGTAGCCCCAAGAGTTCCTAAGGAGTGAGCTTCATCTACTAGCAAAAGACAATTATATTCTTTTTTTAGCTCAACTATACGAGGTAAATCAGGAATATCACCATCCATACTAAAAAGACCTTCGGTTACAATTACAGCACGTTTGTGCTCAGATCTTTTTTGCTTTAGTATTGCTTCCAGTGAATCAATATTATTATGATTGTATGCAAATTTCTGTGAGCCGGCAAGTTTAGCACCTTGTAGCAAAGAATTATGAGCTAAATTATCATATATAATCAGATCATTTTTTCCAAATAAAAATCCAAGAGTTGAGACATTGGCAGCATGACCGCTTACATAAACAATACTATCTTCTACTTCATAAAAGTCTGCAATTGCCTTTTCAAAATCAAGATGTATAGGACGCTCACCACCAACAAGTCGGCTTGCACCTGCTGATGTACCGTATTTCAAAGCTGCTTTATTTACAGCATCTGTTATTTCCGGATGACCATTAAGGTCTAAATAGTCATAGGTTGCAAAATTCAGGTAATCTTTGCCATCGATATTGGTTGTAGCCTTAGCTAGACCATTATGGCAGGTGAAAAGAGGATTACGAATACCAAGAGCAGCACCCATATGCACAATGCGTTCAACAGAAAGCTTGTTGCGTGTACTGTTAAACCAAAGGGGAGAATTTTGTTCTCCTAAAACATTGTCTTTTTCATTTGAGAGTGAATCTTCAGTATCTGTAGTCAAATCCGGCTTTTTATCCATGCAATCTCCCCAAAGTGCAATCTCCCCAAATTAGCAAATTACAACATGTTGAAATATATTAAAAATGTTAAGTAACTGTAGTAATAACGTCATCTTTTCTAAATGAAAGATATTGTGTACTATAAAAAGTTATAATTTGCAAGGTTTTATCTTGGTTATAAAATAGAAGAATTTTAACGTTGCGTTTTACCTACGAAAACACAGATTTATTTTTTAAAGGGAAACTTTTTGTAATATGCGTTAACTGAAAGTTTTCCCCATAGAATGACTGATCATATTTTAAATCATTTAATCTCTGTTTTCTAAATTTTCCATCGTGCCTTTAGTATCTAAGTATAAAAGTTTACGTGGCTATTGCCTTTAGTCAGCATATATCTTTTAGGTATATAGTTATTCATTGCTTAATGTTACTTTTAAAGACATGGACTGCCACGTCATGCCGCGCATTATCTTTTTTTTTAATTAGATAGTAGTG
>CAYJDL010000293.1:0-589 GCA_964368885.1 uncultured Desulfovibrionaceae bacterium
AATCAACAAAACACACAGACGAAGCAATTGCAAAATTTGAGCAATGCCTACGAGACCTTAGTATCCTTGTTGGAAAAGTTGAACAATATATTGCCCAAAAATTAGAAAAAAAGAAGGTATCGCATGAACAACAACCTCCCCAGCGCTTCCGTATACGTTAACCCAACACGCTATATTTTCATGATAAAAGGGCACACTTGACAAACATGCCATCTATCACCATGGTAGTAAAAAGGATATAACATATGAAACATACAGACGAATACACCTATAGTGTAGTTTGGTCGGAAGAAGACCAAGAATTTGTGGGACTATGCGCTGAATTCCCAAGCCTCTCTTGGCTGGCTAAAAGTCAAGAAAAGGCTTGGGCTGGAATAATGGATTTAATAAATACCGTTATTAAGGGTACCTATGATGATAAACTGGATTAAAGGATAACATTTTATCCCGACAGTATCTAAGTGAGGCGTTTTTATAGCTATTCGCGATGAAATATTTCTCTTTCAAGTTCTTGGTATATTTGCATATCATGGTTGACAACTTGAGCTAGTTTTTTCTTAAAAACTTCTTTATTAATTGAAGTTGGAAT
>CAYJDL010000293.1:599-1997 GCA_964368885.1 uncultured Desulfovibrionaceae bacterium
AAGAATTTGTGGGACTATGCGCTGAGTTTCCAAGCCTCTCTTGGCTGGCTAAAAGCCAAGAAGAGGCTTTGGCTGGTATTATTACCTTGGTGGCTAGCGTTATCGAAGATATGTGATTTAATGGCGAAGAAATTTATACTTCTCCATTCTTTAAAAAGCTTAGTTAATTTGGTCATGAAGCAACGCTGATAACGTACCTTTCTTGCCTATAGAGTATTACGAAATAGGAATTTCATTTGGCAAGTATGGTTCTATTGCATTTATAAAAACATCACGATGTGAATCACGCATAAAATCTAAAATTTGTTTACAAAATAAATCATTTTTTAACCCATAATAATGCCCAACAGAATCTATAAGTGACTTTTCATTAAAATATTTCAACATCAGAGCATAATTTTCGGGAGTCAACGCCGAATTAAATTTACTCTCTGCATAACTTTGAATCCCAGAAAATTTGTTGAGAATATTGCTATTAAATTCATCTTTCATTATATCTGCATCTGCAGAAGAAAAGTCAAAATTTTCAATCTGAAATTTCATTTCACTTTTTATTGACTGTGCAATCATTTTTGAAGTTTGGGTTTTATATCTATTTTTAATATATTCAATAGTGTTACAAACTCCAGAATCATCCGGTTTTGACATTGCTGCATTTAGAGCCTTCAAAACTTCTTCGACAAGGAATAAGTTTTCAACCTCTGCAACTTCTAAAGTATAAACGCCTTTGTTTTTAAGAGAATTTATTTCGTTATCAGGTCTAAAATCTCTATCTATAATACCAAAGCATTTAATATGGTGAAGCTGTTTACAAGCTTGAAACGCTTTAACGTTTGAAATTACACTAGAACAACTACCACATGGGACAATATAATGATTTTTATAAATTTCTGAATACAATGCAGTATCATAGCTATCCTTTGTCCCTTCTACAAAAATAACATCCTTTCTATTGCCTAAAATATCGAGAAGTAGATTTTCCGGTAAATCAGAATTATCTATTACTTCATAGTCCCATTTTTTATCATAATAATTCTTCACCCATATTTTTTGGGCTTGCTTGTGTGCAGCTGCAAATTGTGTATCATGGGTGATGTATATAAATAAGCAATCTTTTCTTTCGTTCTCTACTTCATCCCATAGTTGGTTCATTATTGACCTATGAAGGTGTAATTCTGGTTCGTCAATAATAACGGTTTTTCCTTCCGGTACACAAAGGGCTTGTGCAATGAGATAAAGTGCTACACGTTCACCATCGCTCATTTGAACGCCGTCATATTGACTTGTGACTGAATGACTTTCTGGAATTGCCATATTCTTTAAAGCTTTCACAGTTCCATCCATTAAATTTATTTGCAGATGTTGAAATATAGCATTCCAAATTCGTATTATTCTTTC
>CAYJDL010000294.1:0-1993 GCA_964368885.1 uncultured Desulfovibrionaceae bacterium
CGTTTGGCACGCATAATGTTTATAAGAGGAGCTATTTGCATCAGCCTAGTTGCTCTTGTATTATGGCCTTTTATTCCGCAAATGGCTAATTTTTTAAGTGCTGATTATGACACTCAACAAATTACCCAAAACTATTTATATATTAACTTTTTTTCCACACCATTTACACTTATCAGCATGATTTTGGGCGGAGTTATGACCGGTGCAGGAGCAACACGCTATAATTTAATTGTTTTTGGGGGATCATTTTGGATTGTACGTTTGCCGGTAGCATTTATACTTGGTCATTATCTTTGGCAAAGTGCATCAGGAATTTTTGTTGGCATGTTAGTTTCACAAATTGTGCAAGCTATTATTATGATAGGAATTTTAGAATATGCACCTTGGAAAAGTTTTGCTCAACATAAGCAAAAAAAGGTTTTGCGCAATTAATAGTATTTTGTATAATTGTTAAAATTGATTAATGAACTGGATTGCTTCACTTCCTACTCTTGTGCGCTCGTAATGATGACTCTGCGTTACATCGTAAGTCACTGCAAGGAAATGCCGCACCATTAACTTATTAAAAAAAGGATTATGTGCGACATGACGTGGTAGTCCATGCCTTTAAAAGTAACATTAAACAATGAATAAACTTTCAAATTAGAACGCCGTGCCGTGTACTTAAAAACCAAAATCTTTGCTTGCAATTTTTTTCTTTTTTTTATAATTTTGAGCGTCTAATAATTTTTAACTGAATAAATGTGTAAGGAGATTAAAAATGAAAATGTTAAAAATAAGCTTGCTTTTGGCTGTCATGTTGACAAGTTTTGCATTTGCAAATGAGGCGGAAGCTAAGCGTCGTTTAGTGGTTAAAAATAACACACCTGAAACTGTTTATGTAGCATATTCTTTTTTGAATCAGCATAATGTGTGGGAAAGAAGAGCGTGGCTGACAGTACCACCGAATAGCCCGGTGTATTATACGTTAAATAGTAATAATAATACAATGTATGTATATGCACGCTCAAAAAGCAGAGTGTGGCAAGGTTATGAAGGCGATCCTAATTCTATTTGGCTCTCTGTTGTTGATAGGCACTTCCAAGTCAAAGGAAATGCAAAACTTACAGGTGCCGGACTACGCAATGAGCTTTTTGAAGCATTAATAATTGATGGTGGTACAGATTTCAATATAAATTATAATTTGGGGGATTATCACGATTAGAGTAAATTTTAATACCAATAGTTTAATTAGCTAAATATTATGAATAATGTTTATTTTTTTGTTTAATATTATTTTTTCAATTTAAAATATTAGAAGTTCCTGCACGATTTATTGTACAGGAACTTTTTTTTGGGAAAGTTAGCATTGGTAAAAAATAACCAATTTTTGTATAGTTAAAAAAATCACAATGTACATGCTTAAAATATCTTATATGATGGAGTTTTTTTTGAAGATTATAAAAAAGTGTTTATACTTTATACTGGACAAAAACGGAAAAAATTGTTACTAGGTCATTGGTTTTTACATGAAAACGATTTTAAGAATAAAATTTTGCATTTGTTTTTTTCAATGAAAACTCTTAGGCGAATAAATACGCTTAAGAGGTCGATAACATACTTTAATAAGGTGTACCCTTAACGGTGTACTCTCATGGAGGACGGCAATGTCATCAAAGAAGCAGCCTACAACAAAGCCTGCCAATGAAGCTACTGCTAACATAGAACAGTTGAAGAATAAACTTGTACTTAACGGCGCAGATATTGTCGCCATAGGGGAAAGTGCTGAATTGCTTGTGGGCGGTAAAAACTATAATACGGCACTTATATCTCAAATTGTAGGTATTCAGGCGCCTCACTTTAGAGCCATTTCCTCCATTGCCTTTCACAAAGTTTTAGATGAAACAAGTGTTATTGGCGCAGTTATTCGTAATGTTGTTGATAAAGAATATAAGCGTATTGACTGGATGGATTCTGAAATCAATCAAGATCCAGAATTTTTACAAAAACTTGT
>CAYJDL010000295.1:0-769 GCA_964368885.1 uncultured Desulfovibrionaceae bacterium
CAATTTAGAAAGTTTGAGCAATTTTGGCTTTAACTCAAAACTGGATTTCTTGGAAAACTATTGGCGAACTTTTCCAAAACTGCAGCGCAATGGCTCTTCAAGTTCCGAACTCATTAATAACGGTCTTAAAACTGCTTTTGAAACGGGATACTATCATTTTAATGATGTGTATGGCCTTTCCAGTAATAATGAAGAAATCCCTCTAGAAATTACCCTTATTCGACTAGTATTAAGAGATGAGGATATGGTCATTGGTTATTTAAGTGACCTACGAGAAATCACAAAGGTTTTAAATGAAGTTAAACAAAGTGAAAAGCGCATTCAAACCATTTTAAATATTACACCTCTTGGTATTCAAGTGTGGAATCATGATAAAGAGCTTTTAGATTGTAACGATAGTATTGTACGTTTATTTGGTTTTGCAAGCCGTGAAGAATACATGTTAAATCATGAAAAACCCTACCCTACTTTGCAGCCGGATGGGCGTAACAGTATTGATACCATCAACACAATGGTAGATTTAGCTTTTGAAAGCAATACGGTTCCACCTTTGGAATTACTAGCTTTTGACATGAACGGTCAAAAGCTTCCTGTGGAAATAACCTTAAAAAGGACATACTTATTAGGTAAAGAAGTAGTAATTACTTTTGTGCGTGATTTACGTGAATTTAAAGCAATGCTAGCTGAAATTCATTCTGTTGAAAAAGATTTACGTTCTGCAAGGGATGCAGCAGAACAAAGTGCTCAGGCAAAAAGTGATTTTCTTGCC
>CAYJDL010000295.1:779-1962 GCA_964368885.1 uncultured Desulfovibrionaceae bacterium
TGCCAATATGAGCCATGAAATTCGCACCCCCTTAAATGGAGTGCTCGGTTTATTGCATTTAATCAACAATACTCAACTTGATTTTGCACAAAAAGATTATGTTGAAAAAACGATTTTTTCTGCCAGCAATTTACTACGCATTATTAATGATATTCTTGATTTTTCCAAAATTGATGCCGGTAAAATGGAAATGGAGAAAATCCCATTCACATTAGTTGAGGTAGCTGAAGAGTTAAAGTTACTTTTTGAACCTCAGGCCAAGAAGAAAAATCTAGACTTGACTTTTATGGATGGTTCATATGTAACAAAGCATCTTTTAGGCGATCCTTTGCGTGTTAAGCAGATTTTCTTTAATTTAATAGGCAATGCCCTTAAATTTACTGAAAATGGTTCCATTACTATTTCTATTAAAGCTGAAAAAGTCAATGATGATCAAGCAATATGTTGCCAATTTTCCGTAAAAGACAGTGGTATTGGCATGAGCGAAGAACAGTGTTCTCGTTTATTTTCAGCTTTTACACAAGCTGATACTTCTGTTACTCGCAAGTATGGCGGCACAGGACTTGGACTTGTTATTGCACAAAGAATGGCTAGGCTTATGCAAGGAGATTTATGGGTAGAAAGTACGTTAGGACAAGGATCTACCTTTTTCTTTACTGCTGTTTTTGAGTTTGCGTCACAAGAAAGCGTTTATGCTTCAGGTGCTTCCTATGATATTGCTGAAGAAAATGGTTATAACCTGAAAAAAATTTCTGCCAAATCAAGTATTTGTACCTTTTCACATGAACAAAGTCAAGTTAACACACAAAGATATACAGGTGAAACACGTATTGCCCACATTTTATTGGTTGAGGATAACCCAATTAATCAACTTATTGCTGAAGAGCTACTCAAAAGTGTAGGCCATAGCGTAGAAATTGCCAATAATGGACAAGAAGCCTTAGATTTACTGCACAGTAACAATTATAATCTTGTGTTAATGGATATTCAAATGCCTGTTCTAGATGGTTTAAGCGCTGTTGAAAGGATTCGTCAAGACCCTAAACTAAAACATATGCCTGTAATAGCCATGTCTGCCCATGCCATGACCGGAGATAAGGAAAAAAGCCTTGAACACGGCATGAATGACCATATTACCAAACCAATTTGCCCAGATACTCTTTTCGAT
The DNA here is from genome assembly GCA_964368885.1 of uncultured Desulfovibrionaceae bacterium. Lineage (GTDB taxonomy): Bacteria > Desulfobacterota > Desulfovibrionia > Desulfovibrionales > Desulfovibrionaceae > CAYJAD01. The sequence continues at coordinate 1,948 of CAYJDL010000295.1, forward strand.
ACTGTACAAAAATGG
>CAYJDL010000296.1:0-1957 GCA_964368885.1 uncultured Desulfovibrionaceae bacterium
AAATATTCTGAACTTGTTAAGGCCAGCGAATGTATGCAAAATTATGCAAGTATGCGTCGCTTGCAGGAAAAATATTTAGAGGCATATCAAAGTTCTATTGCTAGTTTAGGTTGGGTTTTACCTCAAAAGAAAAAATAACTGAATCAGCCTTTTATTAAGGAGATATTATGAAATGTAAAGTGTGCAAAGACGTAGCAGTGGTTTCTTTGCGAAGTCATCATGCAGGTTTTTGCGCCCCATGTTTTTTACGTTTTTTCTCTGGCCAAGTAGAAAAAGGTATACGCAAACAAAAGCTTTTTAAACACGAAGATTCTATCCTTGTAGCTCTTTCCGGAGGAAAAGATTCATTAGCTTTAATGTTGGAACTTTCTAACCAAGGTTATAATGTTTCCGGCTTACACATAGATCTTGCCATTCCAAATTCTTCAAAAGAAACTAGGGCTGTTGTAGAGCGTTTTTGTCAAAAGCATAATTTCCCCTTAATTGTTAAGGATATGGCTCAAGAGGGGCTTGCTATTCCATTAGTTAAAGCTAAATTAAAACGTCCTATATGTTCGGCTTGTGGAAAAATAAAACGTTATTTTTTCAATAAGGTAGCCATGGATATGGGCTTTAATGTTCTTGCTACCGGACATAATCTTGATGACGAAATTGCACGCCTTTTTAGCAATATCCTTCGTTGGGATCGAGCATATTTATCTGACCAAGGGCCTTTTCTTGAGGCTGAAGATGGTTTTTCTTGTAAGGTTAAGCCTTTATGGCGTCTAACAGAATTTGAAACAGCTAACTATGCTTTTTTGATGGGTATTGAAAATCACTATTCTTCTTGTCCCTATAGCCAAGGTGCTAGTTTTACACAATATAAGCATTTGTGGCAACAATTGGAATTAGCAATGCCCGGTCGTAAATTAGATTTTTATCAAGGTTTTTTACATAAAGCTCGACCTATTTTTTCTAATTATGAGCAAGAGTGCGGAATTAAACTAAGTCCTTGCCTTCATTGTGGTTATCCAACTTCTGCGGAAATATGTGGAGTATGTCGTATTAAAGAAGTTGTAGCCAAAGATTAAGGGGATAGCCACATTTGAATATTGAAAGCTTTGTTGTTTAACGTAGTTTAAAAAATGGATTGCCACGAAAAAACGCTATTCACTTCAATATTAACGTAGATTTCGAAGCGTTTTTTCTCGCAATGACTTTGCGTGTTGCCGTAAATTATTGCGAGGAGAGCCGCTTTTTTTTGCCGATAAAGCATTGAATTTTTGCGGACAGGCGTGACAATCCATGCCTTTAAAAGTTACGTTAAGCAAGAAATAATAAATTTTATCTTCTTAAAATATCTTTTTCCAATTGTTCTAAACTAATAGCTTTAAAATTATTATGCCGCTGTGATGTTAAATGGCTTTGAAAGATAGCAATATTGTTATAAAGGCTTTTGCTAAAGGAATTATACTCACTGGAGTTTTGTAATTCCTTTTTTACGCTTTCTATTGTACTATCCACCAGATTTTGTTCCATATTTCTTATATCTCTTAATTTTGTTTTATAAAACTGTAGGTTAAGCTTAAGAGCATTTTCAAAATTTTTAATAGCGTTTTGACCTGTTACAATAGAGTCATCAAGGTCTTGGAATTGGTGTACGTTATTAGGATCACTTCTTAACCGTCTCAAATCATTAAGGGTGCTATTCATCATGATAGAGCGTAAATGTAAATTTTTTATGGATTCTATTAAAAAACTCATATTACGCACCTCTGAATTTGCTGTTAGCATTTGTTGTCTTTCAAATGCAATAAAACTTTCTTTTAGAATATTACCTATTAGTTGATAATTTTCTTTTTCTATATTGGACGATGCATTATGTATTAATCGCTCTATCTCTTGTAGTGGATCTTTATCCTTGTTGATAGTTGCGCTAGAGGTTCTTCCGGCTAAATTCCATTCTGCTTGCAAAGCC
>CAYJDL010000297.1:0-1957 GCA_964368885.1 uncultured Desulfovibrionaceae bacterium
AAAATACTTGGTGCAATTATAGCAAAAGATTATTAAACTATCTTCCACCAAGTTTAAAAAATTAATCTGAAACATAAATCTTTGCAAGTGAAAAGTACAAAACAAAGGCTATAAGCGAAAACTTTTATGCAAAGGTTAACATTTGACGACACTATCTAAAAATTTAATATATTACTAATTTCTTCAAGCAAGACGTCAAGACCGCTTCTATTGGCTGCAGAAATAGCAATAGCTTGAGGGTAAGCATTGCGTAAAATAATTTGTTCTTCGCTATCTAGCATATCCCATTTATTTAAGACTAAGATTCGAGGAATATCCCCAAGATTCATGTCTATTAGAACATCTTCCACTGAGGCTAAATGCTGTTCCAAGCTTAAATGTGAGGCATCAGCCACATGCAAAAGAACATGCGCCGCTTCTAATTCTTCTAATGTTGCTTGAAAAGCTTCTTTAAGTTCTTTGGGCAAATTGCGTATAAATCCAACAGTATCAGCTAAAATAACTTCTTGTTCTTTAGGAAAGCGTAGACGCCTTGTAGTTGGATCTAGGGTTGCAAAAAGCTTATCCTCAGCAATCACTTCTGAGCGAGTTAATGTATTAAGTAAGGTTGATTTTCCGGCGTTGGTATACCCTACAATAGCAACAATGGGTATTGCTTGTCTTGAGCGACGTTCTCTAGTAAAAGCTCGCTGCTTGCGCAATTCATCAAGATTTTTCTTTATTTTTGCAATGCGATCACGCACTCTACGCCTATCGGTTTCAAGTTTGGTTTCACCTGGTCCTCTGCCGCCAATACCGCCCATAAGCCTGTCCATGGCACGATTTTTGCCGACTAATCGTGGTTGAGTATATTTGAGCTGAGCACTTTCAACTTGTAATTTTCCGGCACTGCTAACTGCATGCTGAGCAAATATATCTAAAATAAGTTGAGTACGATCAAGGACTTTACGTTCTGTAATGTCGGCTAAATTATGAAGTTGAGCTGGTGAGAGCTCACCATCAAAAACTAAGACACTTGCATGACCTTGTAAAGCATGAACCACTAATTAAGCCATTTTGCCACGTCCTAAAATAAATTTAGGATTTATCTTTGGTACCCTTTGCACCATGCGCCCGACCACATTAAGCCCTGCCGTTAAAGCAAGGTCTGCAAGTTCGTCCAGATGTTCTTCTTGAACTTGACGAGGCATTGTTCCCACTGAAATCAATATGGCTCTAGTGGTTGATTCGGCTTCTTTAGTACCATCTAGTTCTCGGCGTAATTCCTCTTCAAGAGCATCGACCATGGTGAAATCAGCTTGAGGCTTATCCCATGGTGTCGGATCATATACCATGTAAGGTTTATTTTCTGGATTAGGTGGTAATAAATGAGCATATTGCCATTGAACAGGATCGCCACTTGGACTTATAGTAAGTACGCAAACAGCATCAAGGCGCAAGAAAAGCATGTCCATTAAATCTTCTTGGGACAAAAGCTCGGGAGTGAGGTGAGTGTGCAATAAACGTGCGCCTCGTAAACGACCAGCGCCACCTCTTCCTCGTGAAAGTTCCGGAATAAATATACCCTTTGTATCACCTACCATGACAAGTTCGACTCTACCTTTTCTGTCAATAAGTAAACCTATTTGCCTGCTCATTGCACGTGAAAGAGAAGCAAGTTCTCGAGCTTGCTCTAGGGTAAAAGCCTCCTGCATAGGAAAGCGTCTGGTGCTTAATTTATTCAAAGCCTTAAGCTGACTTTGCTTAAGCCCATCTAAATTTCCATCAATATTAGCTATGACTATTCTCCTTAACTTATCATTATCATTAGTATCTACAATTCAGTAAATTTCATATTTACTTTTTCGCCAATGCAGCTTTTTAATAAAGCATCCATACTGCACACCGCTTCAACTTCAACTGGGCTTGTGGTTTTTCCGTTGATTATCAATACAATGTTCTCACCTTGACGTTGAAA
>CAYJDL010000298.1:0-1181 GCA_964368885.1 uncultured Desulfovibrionaceae bacterium
TACTGCGTCAAAGCACATTTTTTCTCAGGTCGAGTACCAAAAGACGTACACTCCCCTCGCAAAAAAGCACTTTTCCTTGTACTTGCCTCACGTTACATTTATTTACGGACAAGCTCTTAATATGAAAAATAAAGTAGCTTTATAAGCTTTACAGAAGCACAATAATGGTTCATAGTATTTATAAACGTTTGGGCGTTTAGCACAGTGCTGATTAAATCAGTGTCTCCTTAGACAAATAATAGATAAGCAATAGTGAACCATGTATACTGTAATAAACCTTAAATTTTGAAATAGGCGCATTGTATAAAGCAATATATACATCCTAAACTTATTTCAGAATTAACCGATTGTGGGTAGTATTCAACAACAATTCAAACAAGTGGTATGCCTATGTATATAATTATCGGCTTACTTATCGTTATCGGCAGCGTCGTAGCAGGCTATACAATGGCCAAGGGCGATTTTGTTATTCTCTATCAGCCTGCAGAATATGTTATTATTTTAGGGGCATGTTGGGGAGCATTCTTTGCAGCGCAAACGAAATATACTTGGAAGCTAATTGTAGGTAGCTTTAAACATATTTTTGGCGACCCCGGCTCTAGTAAAGATAAATATTCTGATACTCTAGCCTTGCTTTATGCTCTTTTTTCAAAAATGCATCGTGAAGGCGTTATCAGTATTGAAAGTGATGTAGAAAACCCTGATTCAAGCGCAATATTTAATAAATATCCAAAGGTGTCTAACTCTAAAAGAACTGTTAGTTTCATAGGAGATACTTTGCGAGTCTACCTAACTACTGGTGATCCTAACGATATTGACAGTCTAATGAAAATTGACATGCATACAATGCATGAAGAGGAGTTGTTGCCTGCTCATGCGGTTACTCATATGGCTGAATCAATGCCTGGCATGGGAATTGTAGCTTGCGTTTTAGGTGTTGTGCTTTCCATGAGCAAAATTAACGAACCTCCTGAAGTCTTGGGTCACTACATTGCTGCTGCCCTTGTGGGAACATTTATTGGTATTTTATTTTGTTATGGTTTTTTTGGTCCTATGGGAGCAAAGCTAGAAAATCATGCCCATGAAGAGCATTTTTATTATAACTCCATAAAAGAGGCTGTTGCGGCGGCCATTCGTGGTTCACCGCCACTTATTGCAGTTGAGTACGGTCGAAGAGCTAT
>CAYJDL010000298.1:1191-1910 GCA_964368885.1 uncultured Desulfovibrionaceae bacterium
AGTCTGTTTAAAAAAGGTTTTTGTAAAATATTGCTTTTATAATTTTTTCTACGGGCTGTTTAAAAAGTGTAAGATATGGGAAAGATGAGTCTAATGAAGTAGATTGCTCTTTTTCAACAGCCTTATAAAACCTCTCATTTTTATGACTTGCTAAGCAATATAAAGGAGAATGTTATGGGTGGTGCTTGGAAAGTTGCTTATGCAGATTTTGTAACAGCAATGATGGCTTTTTTTCTATTATTGTGGGTTTTAAATATGGCTCCACCTGAAACGAAGGCTGGTTTGGCTGCTTATTTTGCTGGAGAAAGCACCATGGACACCACAAGTACTTCTCCTGTATCTAACAATCCATTTATCCAAAACACTGATAAAATCGATCTGAAGGATAAAAAATCTGAAGCTGAAAGTACGCACTATGCAATAGCTCAAAAGCTAAAAGAGATGCTTATGGCAGATGCTGTGCCCCAAAGTGCTTCTGGTGTTAGCAGTGATGATATAGGCGTACAATTACGCATACATTCGGGGCTTATGTTTAAAGAAGGCTCAGCAGAGCTTACCGCAAAAGCGTTTGAAGTTTTGGACGATGTTGTATTCCTTTTAAGCGAATACAACCTTTATCTTGTAGTTCGAGGTCATGCTGACAGCGGAGAAGTGTCAAAAAACTACCCTTCTGTTTGGGAACTGTCTGGTGCCCGCTCAGCTGCCGTTGTACGTTATTT
>CAYJDL010000299.1:0-1900 GCA_964368885.1 uncultured Desulfovibrionaceae bacterium
GATGCCTCTAAAGCCTCTGTCGCAAAGTGCTACTTTAGGCTCAACACCTTGATTTAGTGTAACTTGTTTTAAAATTTCTTCAAGAGCTTTGCTATCATGTCTATTATCGGAAAAGCTTTGAACGCCAACAATGATGCATGTTTCTTTTGTCATCGCAATGCCAGCTTTAGATCCAAATTCAAACTTTTTATGTGCTTTTCCTTTAGCAATACAATTAACGTGTGGTTCGTGGATGCTATAAATTTTATCTTTATCATGACGTTCCTGATTTATAACTTGTTCACATATTAGTAAAATTTCATCCCAACATTCTAAAGCAGACGATGAAAGCTTTCTTTGCAAATCACGCAATAAGGCATTTGCGATAGTTTTAACTCGTCGCTTTGCTTTGACTACTTCCTTCTTCATTTTACGACTTTTGTCGAACCTAATAATACGAAGAAGTTTTTTCATTTCACGTGTATAGCTACGACGTAAGGTAACACCTTCTTTTGCTGCAATTTTTCTCAATTTGATAATTGCTTTGTGACGTAGTTTTGTATCTGTCGGGAATGTAATATTTTTTTCCTGTACCGTTGTGTCAATAACAATTTCACTTTCAAGAGCTTCGTCACCATGTAAAGAGACTGAAATATTGAAGATTTTTTTCACTCCATCTTCGCCGATTCGCTTACGAAAATGAACAAGCTCTGAAGGGTCGCAAGGCATTTTCCATTGAAAACACTGCATCCCACAAAAAGACTGATAATAGGGATTTTGCACCCACACTTCAACAACACGTTCATCGCTTAAATTCTCAATTTGTTTTAATAAAAGCAATCCGACCATGAGACGAATAGGTTTTGCCGGACGTCCTGTTTTGGAATATAGCGACATAAATTCCTGTTCAAGACTTTCCCAAGGAATAACATTGCCAAGCAAAAGCAGCGGATGCTTTGGGTTTAGTTGATCAAGCAAATCGGGATACAAAAGGTGACCTTGAGTATGCTTTACAGATGTTTTTAAGCTCATTATGCAATTCCTTTTCGACCAGTATTTTTATAGTTCTTTTGTATTTACTGTTGAAAAGTTTATAGTAAATATTTGATTATGTCAATATATTTCAGGATATTATTATATTTTTAAGGGTCGACTACATTAAATTCATGTATACCTTTTAGTTCTGAAATGGTATTATTTACAGCCATAACATTTAGCTCTTGTTGAGCCTTATGCATATTATCTGAGCTCATTCCATAAGTCATGTAGGCAATAGCAGCCATACCAAGTAAAATAACCCCACACATTGGCAAGAGAATTTTTGTTGCAACCTTCATACATCCTCCTACGTTTTCAAAAAGCCTTAACGTATGTATCGACATGTTTTGGATAATCTAAAGGCACTAATTCAATTTATTTAAAAACTGGTGAACTGCTAGAAACAAAAATTCCCCAAGCCTAAGCTTAGGGAATAATTGTAATCCAAATTTTGTAGTCTTGTAAATTTAAACTAAAGGAAAAGCGTGTAATACACTTAAACTTTTAGGGAAAACAAAAAGAACAGCTTGCAAAAAATATTTCTTAATTTAACTTAATTCCGGCTTTTAGCAAAGCATCTTTTAGTGCTTGTACATTAGCATCGGACATAGAGCACAAAGGTAAACGAACTTCATTTTCCATTAATCCCATCATAGCAAGGCTATACTTTACAGGAACAGGATTAGTTTCAATAAACATTGCCCGATTAACCGGCATAAGTTCATAATGGATTTGTCTTGCTTTTTGCATATCCTTTGCGGCAAAGGCACTACATAAGGCTGCCATTTTACCGGGAAGAATATTAGATGTTACCGAAATCACACCTCTGCCTCCTAGGCTAAGCAAGGTTAGTACTGTGAAATCATCACCTGACAGCACTTGA
>CAYJDL010000300.1:0-1887 GCA_964368885.1 uncultured Desulfovibrionaceae bacterium
CGTTAAAACAGCAAAACCTTCCCAAATAAAATTAATAAATGCCTAAAATGCATTTCTCAAAATATTATTTGCTGACTAAGGCAATAGCCACTATTTTCTAAAGAAATTTTGATTTTTATAGATGTGATTTTAACGAACATTCTCTATAAATGTTTTTTATAAATTGAATTTGAAATTCAATTCCAATTTATCTTTTAAAAATAATTGAATTTTAAGAAAAAAAAATATTTTTAATTTTTTTGTAAAAAAACTCTCGAAAAGCTTTGCAAAAAGCTTTTTTTTTGTTACTAATGCTTATTCAAAAAATACATGTACACAAATTGGTTTCAATAGTAAAGATTGTCGAGATGTTTTATATGTTGAGCATTAAAATTTTGTAAGTGTAAGAATTTTCTCGCCTAGCAGCTAGACTAGCGAAATCAATTTGATAAGCTGCTATCTTTTTCAGAATTATAAAAGTTTATAGTAAAGCTTTTATAATTGGTATCAAAGTATATGTGAAAGAACTAGATTCTTTCTGTTTCAGTTTTTGTTTTTTGTGATTTATTTTTGTTTTAAGTTTGTTTATTAAATAATACATTAAAACAGCAGTTTATAGTTGATTGAATTACTATAAAAAGATTGTGAAAAAAAATACATTCTTTGCTTGACGGTTAAATTGTTATTTGGTACTTTAGATTTAGTTGATTGAGGAACTAAGTTGGCTAAAGCGGGCTAAACTGAGTTTTCTACTAGATTTACTTTTAAAAATGAATACAGATGAAACTTCATGGGATGGATTTTGTAAAAGGCCGGAATTTGCCGACCTTTTTAGGCTCCATCGGGTGAATTGTTTCCCCCGTAAAATATTTTGGATTTTACCATTTAACACTAATTAAGTTGGAGGATACGTATGCCGACTTTTGTCGATCCGTCAAAGTGTGACGGCTGTAAAGGTGGCGAGAAGACCGCCTGTATGTATATCTGCCCCAATGACCTTATGATTCTTGATGCCGATGAAATGAAGGCATACAACCAAGAACCTGAGGCTTGCTGGGAATGCTATTCTTGCGTAAAGATTTGCCCACAAGGTGCTATTACTGCACGTCCTTATGCTGACTTTGCGCCCATGGGAGGCACTTGTATTCCCATGCGTTCTGCCGATTCCATTATGTGGACTGTAAAGTTCCGTAATGGTAATGTTAAGCGTTTTAAATTCCCTATTCGTACTACTCCTGAAGGTTCTATTAAGCCTTTTGAAGGTCATCCAGAGCCAACAGATCTTGAAAATGAATTACTTTACACCGAAAGTGCATTGGTTGATCCAAAAGTATACAATACTGAGGCTACCAAAGTTGCTGAAGGCGATAAAGTTGGTACAGAAATGGAACACGGCCGCTAGGCAGTGCTTCACCTAAATAAGTGCGAATTAAGGAGATATTGTTATGCCAATGATTCCTATTAAGGAAAGTGTAAAGGGTGTTGCCATTGCCGAACCTGTTGTAAAAGAGCATCAGGTTGACATCCTCATGGTTGGTGGTGGTATGGGTTGTTGTGGTACTGCTGTTGAAGCAGTTCGCTGGGCCGATAAGTTTGCTCCAGACCTAAAAATGTTGTTAGTATATAAAGCTACACTTGAGCGTTCTGGCGCTGTAGCCCAAGGTCTTTCTGCTATTAATACCTACATTGGTAAAAATAGCCCAGATGACTATGTACGCATGGTACGTACTGACCTTATGGGTATTGTACGTGAAGACTTAATCTTCGACCTTGGTCGTCACGTTGACGATTCAGTTCATTTATTTGAAGATTGGGGACTTCCTTGCTGGATTAAAGATGAGCATGGTCACAACATGGATGGTGCTGCCGCTAAAGCCGCTGGCAAAAGCCTTCGCAATGGTGATGACC
>CAYJDL010000301.1:0-1862 GCA_964368885.1 uncultured Desulfovibrionaceae bacterium
ATGTCCTAGAGTTAATTCTTCATATAACAATAGCAACGCTGGGCATTCGTCAATTAATACTACTAAATATTCGGTATATTGTGCGAATGGTAAAATAGAAGTTGATATGCGGAATTTAAAGTCCATGAAATCTGCTCGAGGTATTAATACTTATGCTTTGGCTGTCTTTGATCATTTGTCTACAGCTAACAACTTTGCTAAGCAGATGGGGGGCGTTGGGATTAAATGTCCAAAAAAATAAATAGTCTTTTTTTCTTAATGTAACTATTTTAAAATAAAGATTTTTGAAAGAAATCAATTAGTTTTTAGTTTTTTTAAAAAACTTCCTTTTCAAAAAATATGTGATTCCTTTGTGTTACTCATGATTAGATACATTTTGGTAGCTATTTCAAAGTCAAAAAGACTCATTTATTGTTTAATTATTTTTTCATTTTGGCATTGACACAACTGATATGTATTGTTATATTTTATCTCATGTGGCTATAATTTTCTATTGTATAAAAATAAAAAGAATTAGTCACTTTATGAAAGTGTAAACATATGGATATATTTAATCTTCCCGCTGATTCTATATTAAGTTTTATACTTACTGTTATGCGCGTAAGCATTATAATGTTTATGCTGCCTATCTTTTCGTCTGAACGCACGCCTATGCAGGTCAAAGCTTTTGCGACTGTAGTTATTACGCTTGGTATTTGGCCACAATTATCTTTACCCGGTGTAGCTATGCCGTCGCACCCTATGGATCTTGGTTTACTTTTTGTGAATGAATTAGTGCTTGGTCTTATTATAAGTATGTGTATTAATTTTGTATTTATGGGGATTCAAGCTGGCGGGGAGTTGTTTGGTTTTCAAATGGGTTTTACTATGATTAACTTTGCTGACCCTCTTACGGGCAATCAAACTGGTATTACAGCTTTCTTTTTGTGGATGGTGTCTACACTGACTTTTTTGGCTCTTGATGGTCACCTTTATATGATTCAGGCTTTTGCCATGACTTTCAAGGTCATTCCGGCCGGAGGGCTTGTACTTAGTGATACATTGATGACAAAAGTATTAGATTTGTCAGCGCATATGTTTGTTATTGCATTAAAGATTGCGGCTCCGGTCATGGTGTCACTTTTTTTAATTGAACTTGCTCTTGCTCTTGTTAGCCGTGCTTCTCCACAAGTAAATATTATGGATGTTGGTTTTCCTGTTAAAATTGGTGCAGGTTTTTTCTTTTTAGGCATGATGCTTATTATTATGTCTGAGTATATGGAAAATTATATTGGCAATATGGAAAGTATGCTAAGTTCAATTTTGCAAATAGCCAGTCCATTTGGCAAGTAATATTGGTAAATAGGAAAAGTAATTATGTTTGGAAAGCAATCAGACCCAAGTAGAACTGAAGAAGCAACTCCAAAAAAAATTCAAAAAAGTCGGAATGATGGAAACGTACCGAAGTCACAAGAATCTAGTAAATTAGTAAGTTTAATTGCTGGCTTAATTGCTTTGTTTTTTTGGATAGAGACTATGGGTATTGAAATTATGAATTTGTATCGACATTTTCTTACTCGTTCTCATGAATTTACGCCGGATCCCGATACTATATATGCACTTTTTATATGGGTTGCAGTATATCTTGCCAAGATAATGCTACCAGTTTTACTTTTTTTAGGTTTTATGGCGTGGCTATGTATACGCTTACAAGTTGGGGCATTGTGGACAGCGAAAGTTTTTAAACCTAAACTAGAGAAATTCAATGTAATTAAAGGTTTGAAGAATATGTTTATGTCTCCGCAAACAGCTTTTCGATTGCTCAAGAGTTTGATGATTGCTGCTGTCATTGGAGTTATTCCAAGTATTATCATTATGCAAGA
>CAYJDL010000302.1:0-1844 GCA_964368885.1 uncultured Desulfovibrionaceae bacterium
CACCTGCAATTCTAGCCACTCTTGTCTCCTGCCTAGCCCTGACGTTGCTTATGTCTGGGGTTTTCGCAGATAACTCTGAGTACACCCTTTCTTCGAATTACTCTGCATTTTGGGCACATCTTCTTTACAGAAGGTCTAACTTTCATGTTCATACTCCAGACTGCTTTTTCTCTAACTAACATTAGTGAGGAAAAAACTTTTATCCGTCTTTGTGATTTCTGTCAACACCATAATTATCTGCGTGGACCACGATCTGAAATACTTAAGATTTCAGGCCCAGCAGATGTTATGGCAATGCTGTGTTCAAAGTGCGCAGCCAACAAGCGGTCACGCGTAACAGCAGTCCATTTATCCTCTAAGATTTCAACTTCATGAGTACCAACGGTTACCATTGGTTCAATAGCTATAACCATACCATTTTGCAAGGGCATTCCAGAATAAGCGGGCTTAAAATTAGGCACTTCTGGTTTTTCATGCATTTTTGCCCCAATTCCATGCCCTACAAACCGTCGTACTACGTTAAAACCAGCTGCTTCAACATAACTTTGTACTGTCGCACCAATATGGTAAACATCAACTCCATGCTTAGCAACCTCTATACCCTTATAAAGAGCATCTTCAGTTACTTGCATAAGTTTTGCAGCCTCTTCGCTTATATTACCTACAGCAAAGGTTCTTGCAGCGTCACCTACAAATCCTTCATAGATTACGCCCATATCTACGCTAACAATATCACCCTCAACTAGCTTACGCTCAGAGGGAAAGCCATGCACCACAACTTCATTTAATGAAATACAAAGAGCAAAGGGAAAACCATGGTAACCTAAAAAAGCCGGTTTAACCTTATGCTTAACACAATATGCTCTTGCAACATTTTCCAATTCCATAGTGCTAATACCAGGTGTAATCATATCCTCTATAATATCAAGGACATTTGCTACATGCCTATTAGCTTCACGCATCAAACCGATTTCACGGTCATTTTTAATAAAAGCACCACGAAATTTTTTCATAGCTTTAGGCTTTACCCTTCATTTTTGCTTTTTGCATTAACCCTTCATATTGACTTGAAATCATATGTGATTCCATTTGGCTCATAAAGTCCATGGCAACACCAACTAAAATGAGCAAGCTTGTTCCGCCAAAGTAAAAAGGTACGTTAAAATTAGCAATTAACAACATTGGGATTACCGAAACTAATGAAATATAACATGCACCACTAAGGGTTAAACGTGAAAGTACTGTGTTTATGTACTCTTCGGTTTTCTCTCCTGGACGTATTCCAGGAATAAAGCCACCTGCCTTTTTCAGGTTTTCTGACATATCCTTAGGATCAATAATTATTGCCGTGTAAAAATAGCAGAAAAAGAAAATTAAGCCTACAAAAACAATGTTGTAAACAATATTTTCTGGTGAAAACAATTCTGCAAACATACGCACATATTCATTGCTTGAAAATTGTCCAATAGTTGCTGGAAAAAGTAAGATACTGGAAGCAAAAATAGGCGGAATAACACCTGCTGTATTAACCCTTAAGGGTAAATGAGAGTTTTGTCCACCATACATCTTTCTACCAACTTGCCTTTTAGCATAATGGATTGGAATACGCCTTTGCGCTCTTTCCATAAACACAATACCCACAGTCACTGCAAGCATAAGCACTAAAATGATGACTGCTAAAAAGATAGACATATCTCCTGCGCTAATCAACTGAAAAGATTGCATAATAGCTCTTGGAATACCAACTACTATACCTGAAAAAATGATAAGTGATATGCCATTACCAATACCTTTTTCGGTAATTTTTTCACCAAGCCACATTATTAACACTGTACCAGCTGTAA